>JBBSSE010000024.1:0-14208 GCA_038242375.1 Chitinophagales bacterium | reverse complement strand
TAGAAATTCAGGCTATCAGCAATTTAAAGCTACCGGTATACCAACCTTCAAAAGTGAAGAGTGGAAATATACATTTATCAGCAATTTATTTAAAAAGGAATATAATTTTAATTCCGGAAATGCCATTCGCCCCGAGGATATCGATTCAATGCGTTTGCCCGGAGCTGAAAATGCGAATGAACTGGTTTTCATTAACGGAGTTTTTAAGTCCGCACTGTCAACAATTCGTTCATCTGCAAAACAACTGACCATTCTTCCTTTGGAAGAAGCCGCTACGGGTTCGTTCAAGGATATCATAAAGGAGCATCTCGATAAAAGCAGTTTGTTTATCAATGACGGTATTCATGCTTTGAATACGTCCTTTATAAACGGAGGCGTTTTTATTTCTGCCAATAAAAATGAAGTGGTTGAGCATCCTGTTTACATTTATCACCTCACAGACACGAATGACAATCACGTAATGGCCCAGCCTCGCAGCCTGATCTATGTAGAGGAAAGTGCAAAACTTCAATTGGTTGAAACGTATAAGACGTTTGGTTCAATGGACAGTTTTACCAATGAAGTCATGGAAGTTGTCGTGATGGATAATGCCATTGTGGAATACTATAAAATTCAAAATGATTCCGTGAATTCAAATCACGTAGGAACAACCCACATTCGCCAGGTTGGTAAATGTTTTGTTCATACTGTGACCATTTCCCTAAATGGCGGTGTAATAAGAAACAACATCGACATCATTATGGAGAAAGCAGGAAATGAAGGACACATGTATGGCCTGTATCTTTTAAAAGGAAGAACGCATGTGGATAATCATACTTTGGTAGATAATACAAAGCCGAATTGTTTCAGTAATGAATTATACAAAGGAATCGTGGATGATTATGCAACAGGCGTATTCAGCGGGAAAATCTTTGTGAGGCCTGATGCGCAAAAAACCAATGCTTACCAGACTAATAAAAACATTGTATTGTCAAAAACCGCGACAGTGAATACAAAACCACAGTTGGAGATCTTCGCAGATGATGTAAAGTGTTCGCATGGTTGTACAATCGGGCAATTAGATACTGAAGCATTGTATTACCTCCGTACAAGAGGAATTTCAAAAGAGGATGCTCAGGCAATGTTATTGAATGCATTCGCAGAAGATGTTGTAGCCCAGATTAAAATTGATTCTTTACATAAATATGTTTCGGAATTAATTATTGAAAGACTGCAGGTACGGGAAGAAATTCTGGCATAAAAAATCAATAAATAATTGGATAATGGAAAAATCTTTGAATATTATAAAGGGTGCACGAAATTATATTACGAACCTGATTGAAGAGTTTTCCATTGAACAATTAAATGAAATTCCGGAAGGTTTTCATAACAACCTTCTATGGAATTTTGGACATATTATTTCGGTGCAGCAAAGTTTATGTTATCTGAATTCGAATGTTCCACCTATCGTGGAAATGGACGTGATCACAAAATATAAATCGGGTTCAAAACCTGACGGAGCGGCAGGTGTGGAAGAATACGATAAATTGAAAGGTTATTTATTTTCTACTATTGATCAATTAGAAGAGGATAAACAAAATGGTTTATTTAAAACTTATAACGGTTTTGGACTGAAATCCTATGCGGATGTGAGAATCGAAAATATAGATGATGCCATTAGATTTGTTGCCTTTCATGATGGTTTACATGTAGGTTATATGATGGCGTTAAAGAGAGTCCTGAACCAAAAGAATTTGCACAACTCTTAATCCAGTGAAACATTAAAAATTAATAAACCTTGGAAGAACTCACTACTATATCACCGGAAATTGATATTCTCCATATCAGGGAACAATTTCCGGTTTTGAACCGGCTGGTCCATAAAAGGCCGCTGGTGTATTTTGATAATGCCGCGACTTCTCAAAAGCCGCAGAGAGTTATTGATGCGTTGACGGATTATTATTCCAATTACAATGCAAATATTCACCGTGGAATTCATTCCCTTGCGGAAGAAGCTACAAGCGCTTACGAGTCAACAAGAGTAGCGGTAAAAGACTTTTTAGGAGCAAAATATTCTGAAGAAATAATCTTCACAAGGGGCACAACAGAAAGTATTAACCTCGTTGCTTTTACCTGGGGAAGAAAAAATATTCAGGAAGGAGATGAGATCATTATCTCCGGATTGGAACATCATTCCAACATCGTTCCCTGGCAAATGGTCTGTGAAGAAAAGAAAGGAATTCTGAAAGTAATTCCGGTAAGTGATGAAGGAGAAATATCGGTTGAAGATTTTAAAAACTTATTATCGCCCCGCACAAAATTAGTGTCCATAGCGCATGTTTCAAATGCGCTTGGAACCATCAACCCGGTGGAGGAAATTATTTGCCTCGCTCATAAAGCAGGAGCAATTGTTTTGATAGATGGGGCACAATCTGCCGTGCACCTGGATATTGATGTTCAAAAAATGGATTGCGATTTTTTCGCTTTTTCCGGACACAAAGTTTATGGGCCAACAGGTATAGGTGTATTGTATGGTAAAAAAGAAATCCTCGAAGAGATGCCGGTTTTCATGGGAGGTGGCGAAATGATCAAAGAGGTCACGTTTGAAAAAACGACCTATAATGAATTGCCCTATAAATATGAAGCAGGCACGCCAAATATTGCTGATACGATTGCTTTAAAATATGCTTTGGAATTTACCAAAGAGATTAACCGCGTTTTCGGCAAAAATCATGAACACGAATTACTCGAATATGCTACGGCACAATTAAAGCAGATAGATGGGCTGGAAATAATCGGCAGGGCGAAAAACAAGATCGGGGTAATTTCTTTTATCATAAAAGGAATTCATCCACAGGATATTGGCGTACTTCTGGATAACCAGGGTGTAGCTGTTCGTACGGGGCATCATTGTACACAACCACTGATGAAACGTTTTGGGATACCCGGCACCGTTAGAGCATCCTTTGCAGTGTACAATACGGTAGAGGAAATAGATATTTTTATAACGGCTTTACATAAAGCCATAAAGATGCTGAAATAGATGAATGATACAAGGAGCATACGTGAAATTGAAGAGGAGATTATTGATAATTTTTCCCTGTTTGATGAATGGGAAGAAAAATATGAGTATGTAATCGACCTTGGTAAAAAGCTGCCAACTCTGGATGATAAATTTAAGTTGAAAGAAAATATTATTAAGGGTTGCCAGTCTACTGTGTGGCTTGTAGCAGATTATAAGGATGGAAGAGTATTCTACCAGGCAGATAGCGACGCCATCATTGTGAAAGGTTTAGTAAGCATGCTCATACATGTATTATCCGGGCATTCGCCACAGGATATCCTGGAGGCAAAACTGGATTTTATTAATGAGATTGGTATGATGGCGCATTTGGCACAAACCCGTAGCAATGGTTTGGTTGCTATGATTAAACAAATGAAGAATTATGCATTGGCTTATCAAACGATTGGCCAGGCAGAAAAAATAATATAATTATGGAAGAAGAAGCATTAAAAGAAAAGGTGATCGCTTGTATTCAAACAATATATGATCCTGAAATTCCGGTAAGTATCTGGGAATTGGGATTGGTATACGAGGTGAGCATTTTACCCATCAATAATGTGCAAGTCGTCATGACGCTCACTGCTCCAAGTTGCCCTTCTGCCCAGGAAATTCCGGTAGAAGTAGATCAGAAAATCAGGATGATCGAAGGAGTGAATGATGTTCATGTATCGGTCGTTTGGGATCCGCCATGGGATCGGAGTATGATGAGCGAAGCAGCGAATTTAGAATTAGGGTTTTTATAGGTATCAGGTATCAGGTATCAGGTATCAGGTTGAATGCTTCGCGTTGAATACTTTGTGTTGAAAGCCTTCGGCGTTGAACTTCTAACTACGAACTATGAACTCTGAACTTTGAACTCTGAACTTTGAACTCTGAACTTTGAACTTTGAACTCTGAACTTCAAACTTCAAACTATAAACTACAAACTAGTGTTAACATCATGAAAATATCAGCACAGGAAGAATACGGCTTAAGAATACTGCTGCGCATTGCAAAATGCCGTGATGATGAAAGTATGAGCATTCAGGCCTTAAGTACTCTGGAAGGATTGTCTAATGCTTATGTAGCAAAGATTACACGCATTTTGCGGCAATCAGGTTTCATTAATAGTACACCAGGAAATGTAGGCGGGTATATCCTGGCGCTTCCTGCCGAAGAAATTAATATTAATATAGTATTGAAAGCCTTAGGCGGGTCAATGTTTGATGTTGAATTTTGCAATAGTTATTCGGGTACTACAAAATTCTGCACCAATTCCGTAGATTGTTCTGTGCGGTCACTTTGGCAAATGATCCAATTTACCATAGATGGTTTATTGAATAAAGTTTCCCTGGCAGATCTGACAGGAAATGAAGGTGATTCCTCAAAAATTCTCAACGACATATTCTCAATGGCTTTACCCACCGAAGCATCGATGAAGTAAATGGTTAATTTTTAAATAAGAAATCTTTTTAGAATAAGAAAACCGGCGATTACCAGTATCAGTATCAGGATAATCGCATAATAAAACCAGGGTAGATCTTTTATCTTCCGTTTACTTCTCCGCAATTTCTTTGTTTCAAGTTTCTTCCTCAGATTTTTATTAAGCTGAATGGCATATTGTTCAATATCCGTCTGTTTATTGAATTTTTCAAGTCCTTCAACAGCGTCATTTGTAAAGTCAGAATCAATCATTTCTTCCTCAAAAGCATGTTTTTCTTCCGCAGACAATTTATCGCTCAGATAATCCATCAATTTTTGATTGTCAATATCTTTATTGCTATTCGCTAATATGTTTAATAAATCATCAGACATAATTGTATTTACTCATTATTTTCAATTGGAATATTTCATTTAAACATGAACACCCATTGCTATTTTTAATTTCCTTTTTCCATTTTGTAAATGGCTTTTTACCTGGAGCATTGTATAACTGGTAATCTCCGCTATTTCTGAATAGCTTTTCTTCTCAAGGTAAAATAATTGTACACAAATTCTTTGTTCCTCATTTAATTCCTTTAAAGCTTCCTCTAATGTTACGAACAATTCCTCCTTTTCGAGGTGGTTTCTTTTCTCCTCCACCACCTCTTCCGTTTGCAACAAATTTTCTGTAATTTCTAATGAATAATTTTTCTCACCCCTTAATTTCATCAGGCAATGATTTTTGGCAATCATATAGATCCAGCTTTTGAAATAATCCACCTTGTATTTTGGAAGTTCGGAAATTACCTTCAAAAAAACCTGTTGAACACAATCCTTTGCATCTTCTTCATTCTTTAAATATTTCATGCACACACCTAAAAGCATCACCGTATATCTCGGTAATAAAATACCTAACCATCGGTTATCCTGGTCGTTGTAAAAACGTTTCAGAAGTTCGGAATCAGTAATATCGTTATCTTTTTCTGCGGGCAAGTTGATTTCCTGTTTTCAAATGTTTTTAATAATTGGTTAAAGGGCTTTTCCCTCAAAGTATTCAGGTAAGAAGGTAAAAATTTATTACATTGCGTGGATACATGTAAGATGTAAACCTTCTTAATTTCCATAAATAAATATGCAACTAAATTTACAAAATAATACGCAATATATGGTTTGTTGTGTGCCGGTAAGCGCTGTCAGAAACGACCCTTCACACAAATCAGAAATTGTTACTCAACAACTCTTTGGTGAAAAATCAATCATCACAGATAAAGCGGCTGATGGGTGGGCCAGAATTCAAATGAAGTACGATGGGTATGAAGGCTGGGTTCAGCAAAGTCACCTTACGGCACTTGATGAAGAATATTACCTGCGAACAGATAAAGATCTTGCCGGAGAATGGGTGAACGAAATTACTTATAATGGCCACCCTATGATGGTTCCAATGGGGAGTTCCCTCGGCGCTTTCAGAAATGGAAATGCTTTCTGGCGCAGAAATTCTGTACAGTATAAAGACAAGCCATGGAATCCGGATGAGGTAGAGATTACTCCAAAACTGATCAAGCAGATTGCGTATAAATATCTCAATACGTCTTATCTCTGGGGGGGCAAATCTGTGTTTGGGATCGATTGCAGCGGCTATGCCCAAATGGTCTATAAATTTTTGAATATTGCCTTACCGCGCGACTCAAGTGTGCAGGCGCAACAGGGAATCACCGTTAATTTTTTACAGGAAGCCAAGTGTGGTGATCTAGCATTTTTTGATAATGAAGAAGGAAGAATAAATCATGTGGGCATTTTATTAAATGACCATGAGATTATTCATGCTTCAGGAAAAGTAAGATTGGATAAAATCGATAATGAAGGAATTTTTAACCTTGATAATAAAGTACGTACACATAAACTACGGATCATAAAACGATTCTTTTAAACAATTATCCCGGGTAGCATTGCCTGTTACCGGGGATTAATTTTTTTAGGACCTTTTGTTTAGAATTCTATTACTCTAAAATCTCTAAAAACGAATCTTAGGCACAAATTACACGAATTGTACTATACAATTGTAAAGTGTTTATTCTAAAAACACAGGCCGCGGCTTGTTCAATTACCCTAAAACGAGAAGTCAAAAAAGATTTTATGAACCAGGAAAGTTTATTAAAATTTATCTTTTTGGCATGGTGGTTACAGATCCGGCACCCTTCGCATTTTTCTCATAAGTATTATATAAAGGAGAACTACTTCCCAAACGATTTCTTTGATATCCGGGGTCAATTTTTGAGGTGGTTTTTTTTGCCGGAGGTGGGGTAGTCGTTGCCGTCACAATAACTGATTTCGCGATTTTAGCTGAATCAGCAAATACAGGTGTTGCTAATTTTGAATCACTAACTATTACACCCGTAGACATTGGTGCCGTTACAGGTGTTTCCGTTTCAACAATAACTACAGAATCTTTTTGTGCAGGCGCTGGCGCTGCTGCAATGACGGGTCTTTGAACCGGTGTTGGGAAAGAAAGCCTTTTTTCCTCTATAGGTTGAGGTTGTGGCGTATTTTTAGGAGTCGCAATCACGTTTTTTTGTAAAACACCTTTACTTTTGAGAACAGGGTTTTTAGCGACAGTATCTTCTTTTGGTCGGGGATAGTATTTATCCAGCAATGGATGATCCGAAGATTGTTTGGTGGTATCTGCCTGTGCAAATCCATTTATAGAAAAGAACACAAATAATAAAAGTATGGGCGTATTTAGGAGTAACTTTTTCATGTGTTTATTTTTATTCCGTTAACATCTAAAGAAAAGGATAGAATCCTTTTCCAGGTGTTTCTAGAAAGAATTAGGGCATTTCTGATTTTAATTTTGTTTCTTAAAGTTATCGAATACTAATCCGATTACACAATTTCGACGGATAATTTATGAAATGATTGCAATTGTCTTGTTATAATATATTGAACATAAAAACAAAAGCCCGGTCAATCCGGGCTTTTGTTTTTATTAAATCCTCTTATGTAATTATTATGCTGCTTGTCCTAATCTCTTCAAATACATGATGTGAGAATAAATAGCCGTGCGCATTTTGGGATACTCTACATAGTTGATACCGTATTCTGCACAGGTACGTTTAATGATCTTGCTGATAGCAGGATAGTGAACGTGCGATATACGCGGAAATAAATGATGTTCTATCTGGAAGTTCAAACCACCCACAAGCCAGGAAATCGTTTTACTATTGGTAGCAAAATTAGCCGTTGTGTTAATTTGATGGATAGCCCAATCATTTTCTATTTTATTGGTTAGTACATCAGGAATTGGAAATTCCGTGTGCTCTACAGTATGTGCCAATTGGAATACCATACTGATTACTAATCCTGTTACCATGGTGATCAATAAAAAACCAACAATCCATGTACCGAATCCTAATAACATGATCGGCAACACAACGAACATAAACAGGTAAGCAACTTTGGCAACCCAAAAAGAGATATGCTCTCCGATGGTCATTTTCCGAATAGGCATTTCACCAATTTTTCCTTTAAAATATTTTTGATAATCCGTTAAGAATATCCATAATAAATGCAACATGGTATAAAGGAACCAAAAATAATAATGCTGGAATTTGTGCATTTTCATTTTCTTTTGTGTGGTAGCAAAACGCAACCATATTCCTGCTTCAATATCATCATCCACACCATCGATATTGGTATAAGTATGATGGATAATATTATGTTTCATATTCCACATAATAGCACTTGCTCCTAAGAAATTTAGAGAGGACCCGGCCATTTTGTTTAATATTTTACTTTTACTAAAAGAGCCATGCGCACCATCATGCATCACGTTGAAACCGATGGCAGCCGTTAAACAACCAAACAGGATACATTCCGGAATGGCTATCCAGACATTTGGCGTGAAAAACACCAGGTGAACATAAATTAAAATATACCCTAAACTTAAGAGGGCTGCTTTAAAAAGGAGTTGAAAATTTCCGGCCGTTGACCGGTTGTTGTTGGTAAAATACGTATTAACACGTTCCTTTAATTGAACATGAAAATCGTCTTTTCCCTGGATGAACTTTGGTGTTGACATGATGTTTATTAGTAATTATTATTTTTATTTGTTTTATCTACGTATTTTCTTTGATCAGAGATTCAAATCCCGGAATACCAATCATTTTTTTTGAAAGAAAACCTTCCGCGTGTTTTACACCGATCATTTTCCCCCACATCGCTGATCTGCTTATCACACTATTTAGAAATTCCGGAGATGATATATAGGTTTGAGGTTCTCCGCTGTGATCCTTTCCATTGAAAAACTGTGTTTTAAAAGCACGGATCGCCTCCGTTTTATTTTCGATGACCGTAGAAATATCTACAACGAAATCCGGTTCAAAATATTTGTCCTGAATATAATTAAAGACATATTTAGGTCTCCATGCATCCTGAATTTTCCCTTCAAAGCTTGTTTCTATTTTTCTTAATCCTGAAAGAAAAGCAGCTTCTTCAACTAGTTTTGCAGACCTTCCATGATCCGGATGCCGGTCATCAGGAGCGTTACACAAAACAATTTCCGGTTGGTACTTTCTGAGTACCTCAATTATTTTAAGTTGATGAGCTCTGTCATTTTCAAAAAAACCATCTGCCATTTCCAGGTTATCTCTTATTTCAATCCCTAAAATGCAGGCAGAATCCTTCGCTTCATTCTCTCTTGTTTCAGCCGTACCACGCGTACCTAATTCCCCACGTGTCAGATCAATAATACCAACTTTACGACCTTTTGACTTTTCAATTAATAATGTTCCGGCGCAACCTAATTCAATATCATCGGGATGAACTCCAAAAGCGAGGATGTCTAATTTCATGTATTTTTAAGCCTGAATATTATTAAAATAATTGAATGCAAATGTACATCAAAATAATGATATTTATATATGACCTATTTCATAATTTCCGCATTTAGAGGGTGGGAGAGAAGGATTTAACCTTTTGGTTGGAGGTATCAGGTATCAGGTATCAGGTATCAGGTATCAGGTATCAGGTATCAGGTATCAGGTATCAGGTATCAGGTATCAGGTATCAGGTATCAGGTATCAGGTATCAGGTATCAGCATAGAGCCATCAGCTATGAGTCAACTTAAAACTATAAACTTCTATATAACTCCAATGTTTAAACACGAATTTTAGGCACCGATTACACGAATTTTTCAAACTTCAACTCATAGAAAAACTCAAAGTTATTATTCTCAAAACACAGGTCGCGACTTGTTGGAATACTACAAACTTCAAACTAGCCAGAGTACCCATACATCCGCTGTACTTCTTTCACAATTAGTTCCATGTCAGCATCTGAGCCGGTAGCATCGTAGGGTTGTTTTAAATCACCACCAAAAATAAAGGCAACTGTTTGCCAGAAGCGGGCAGTAAATCCGCCCTTTAATTCTTTTAAAATGTCGTAGCAATTGACTCCGCCGGTTTCCCGGTTTATTAATTTCATTAATACTCTGCCCTGGTAAACAGATAAATTAGAAAGAGGATCCGTAAATTCTTTCTTTAATTCTTTTTCGCGGCTGTTGATATATTTCCGGATGTATTTTTTATCGGTGCTTTGAGAAATATGTTTTTCTATATCGGTAAAAATATAGCCTGCTTTTTTAGCATAGGGATAGGTCACATATATCGCATTCCTTAATCGGGTCCATTTAGCTTTATCTGTCGCACTTCCTTTGCCCCAAACATAAACACCACCGAGAGTCCTCGCTTCTATTGTATCGCCCTGGTAAATGACTGCGCCGGTAATAATGGTATCGTTTTTTCCGTAATTGGATTGGCCATACGAATTCGTTGATACGCAATACAACACTATTAAAAGGAGTGCAAATTTTATTTTATGTATCAGGAAAATAGGACGCATAGCCCTGTAAATTTAATTTTTCTTTAGACAATACAAAATTAAAATGAATAAATTATTCTAAAAATTTATTTTTCTACTTTCACATTTATCACGCGTTTGCAAATAAAAACATATAAGCGAGGGAAATAAGCACAAAACCGACAACGATATAAGAAATTGTTTTTGAAGCCTTTGCTCTTTGAACAAGGGCAATTGCAAACCCAATTGCCATAAGGATCAATCCTGCCCACACTAAATTAATGTAAGGGAAAATATAGGATTTCACCGTTATGAAATCGGTTAGTTTGTTGCTTTCTTTTACACCAATTTTGAATTTCTTATCAGTCGTAAGGCCACCTAAGTTTAAATAGATGTTTTGTGTGATTACTGTATCATCTATAAAATTAATTTCCTGGTTACTGATCGTCAATGCCGGGAATGCCTTATAGCTTGTACTGTCGTTGCTGTAAACCGTAATGTCCGCTACGAGAGCAGTATCGTTAGGAGAAAAATTGAACCGCTGGTTTGTTGGATTTTTTACAATATCATTTAACACAAAATACCCTTTAGCATAATACCCTGAATCACCAATGGCCATTTCGTTCACCTTAAAAGAAGTGGTGTCCTTTTCCTCATTTTTAATAGAAATTGTTGATACATACGTAAATACATCATGCGTGAAGTAATGTCTTGTGTCCGGGTTAGAGCTAAGGTTATTATCCTTCATTCTATAAGAGTCGGGCGATAAAATAAAGTCTTCATCTATATTTCCGGCTTTATCTTTTCTTTGGAAATGAAGATTATAATATGTCCTTGTTTTCTCCATTGGTGACTCTTCATCATCCACATAGGTTACTACATACCTGCCCATTTGAGTTGGTATTCCTTTTAGCAAGGTCAAATTCTCCATCGGGTTTTCTGTAGATCTTCCGGTAGGATCTTTTTCAAACGGAATGTACAACCCGGTTGCCCTATTGTCACTGATTACTTCCTTATTCCCGGAGGAAATCAGCATACCTGCTAACATCATTGCAAATCCCAAATGCGCAATGGCACCACCGCCTGCTTTTAAATTCCCTTTCAGAACTGTTTTTAAATAAGAAGCATTTGCTATAACAGAAAATATAGTAGCAAATAATGCTGCATAGATCGCTCCCAGGAATCCGGGCCCTTTCGATGTAAAAGTTATTGGATAAATAAACGCCAATAACACAGAAACAGCAATGGAAATTCCTAAAGGCCAGGCAAGTTTAGAGACTAAATATTTATTACCTGATTTTTTGTATTTCAAAAATTGACCGGCGCCGGTCAGTAAACCAAGTATAATTGCCACCAATACCATCACCTTGTTATAAGTAAATTCCCGATCCTGCGGATCAGCCAAATTGGTTCCAAGTAGTTTATTATATACCGGCAATGAAGTAACAGCAATAATGAAAATGGCTGATAGGAATAAAACCAAAGAGCCGATGAACATCCAGAATTCCCTGGAAGATATATTTTCTTCTTTTTGAATGGACGGGATTTTTCTGTAATTCTTAAAGAACAGAATGAAAAGTGGAACAGTAATACCTAATACATATAAGGTGATCAGTATGTTCACTACTAATCCTGCTTCTGTAAATGAATGCACGGAAGTATCTCCCAATATTCCGGTTCGGGTAAGGAAAGTAGAATATAAAATAAATAAATAAGAGGTAATTGTGAAGAAGTAAGCAGCTCTCAACGCGTTTCCTGTTGCATTAAAAATAGCCATACAATGCAAGCCTGCAACCATAATCAACCACGGAACAAGAGATGCGTTCTCTACAGGATCCCATGCCCAATACCCGCCAAAAGAAAGGGATTCATAAGCCCATTTTCCACCCATCATAATACCAACTCCAAGGGTTAGGCCACTAAGTAAAGCCCAGGGTAAAACCGGTTTTATCCAGCCGCCCCAATCTTTTGTAGCTAAAGATGAATAAGCAAAACCTGCCGGTATAACCGTACTCGCAAAACCAAGAAATAAAATCGGAGGATGGATCACCATCCAGTAATTTCTTAGCAACACGTTTAATCCGATGCCATCTTTTATGAAAGAAAGATAATTCGCCTGTGCGAAAATTGGTCCTTCCAGTTCATTCCGTGTAAGTGCAAATGGGTTAGAACCGATCTTTTCGCCAAATATATAAATCCCCAATAGCATTATAGTCAGGAAGAACTGTGCGATATTGACAATTGTCATTACATGTGCTTCTCTTTTTTTTGCGGTCAGGATCACCCCCATTCCAAGCACGCAATGCCAAACCGACCATAGAAGAAAACTTCCTTCCTGGCCTTCCCAAATTCCTGCAAGCAGGAATTTATGTTCTAATTCAAGAGAAGAGTGCTTGTAGGCGTATAAATATTCAAAGTAGTGGCTGGAGTTTATATGATATATACAGGCAAATACAGCAATTAAGGAAAAGAATTGCAAATAGAATGCGCCACGTCCGATTCTTAACCAGGAATATTTTTCATTTTCCAAATCAATTTTGGAAGCGGTAAAATAGGCGATGGCAGAAACGATAGAGGAAATAAAAGCTAACAAGACAAAAAAATGTCCTATCTGCCCTGGCAGTAAATGTTCATTATCAAAAGTCATTGTGCAGTCTTAATATTGGGTAACCGGGTTTTCTGTTGTGATTTTTTCGTCTTTGTACTTAGATGGACATTTTAGTAGAATATTGTCGCACTCAAATACATCACCATTCATGGTTCCTTTAAGAACCACACGCTCACTTTGTTCAAGTTCAGTTGGTTTTACATCTCTGTAAACCACCTGTGTGCTAGCGCCTAAACTATCCATGGCATAAAAAGTTAAATAATTCGGATCCTTTAAAGCATCGTATTCAATTGGCTTGGATTTATCCAATTTAGCTATAAGGTGAACATATTGTCCTTGTTTTTCTTTTGCTGATCCAATAGTGTCGTATGTGGAAAAATCTACAGAATACATTAAAATTGCGCCGATCGCAGCAGCTATCGCAACTAATATAACAATGCTTGAAGTTTTCATTTTTTTTATTGCTTTTTTAGAATTGCGAATTTACGCCAAAAAAAGATGGAAATCGCCTGTTCTTACATATTATTGAACCCAATGTGACTTATGAATTAAGTTACCTAAAGATTAGAGTATCATTGTGGTTGAATAGAAACATTCCGAAGGGGTGATTTTTTATCCTGTTTATTCAGGTTTTACCTTTTTATTTCAGGTGTTTATTATAATTACATTGCCAAAATTATTTTTTATGAAAAAACTTCTTTTATTATTCTTTTTTGTTGCTACTAATTCGGTTATTGCCTTTTCTCAATCATCATCACAAAATGATTTTTGGAAAAATATACGTTCTCATTGCGGAAAATCTTTTGAAGGTAAAATTACCTCCCCGGGGCAAACCGATGGATTTGACGGTAAAAGATTAGTCATGCACGTTAAGAGCTGTGAAGGGAATGTTTTAAAAATTCCTTTTATGGTTGGCGAAGATCGCTCCCGCACCTGGGTTCTGACAAATCAACGTGATGGCATTACTTTAAAACATGATCATCGCCTCGAAAGTGGATTGGAGGATAGTGTCACTCAATATGGAGGAAAAGCATCGAATACCGGGAATGCAAACATGCAATTTTTCCCGGCCGATCAGCAGACCTGTGATTTGCTGGATTACGCCTGCTTCAATGTTTGGTGGATCACAGTCGATGAAAAAAACTTTACCTATAATTTAAGAAGAACCGGAACAGATCGGATTTTCACTGTAACATTTGATCTGACTAAACCAGTTGACAACCCTGAAGATCCCTGGGGGTGGTAAAAGCCAGTTAGTAGTTAGGAGTTTAAAGTTAGGAGTTGTCTGCAAAGTTTGTAGTT
>JBBSSE010000023.1:0-14341 GCA_038242375.1 Chitinophagales bacterium | reverse complement strand
AATTTGATAATTCTATCGAAGCCATTGCCGGCCTGGGTTGTATCCGTTCCATAACAGATATTGGGCATGATTCCCTCACAGACATAACCACTTTTCAAAATAAAAACCAGGATTGGATTTTTGGGCATGTAGCATACGATACCAAGAATAAAATAGAACAATTATCATCGAATCATTTCGATGGAATAGGGTTCTCTGATTACCTGTTCTTCGTACCGGAAATCGTTATTATCTTTTCCGGTAAAACAGTATCCATTGGTGTGATAAAACCAAATGAAGCAGCGCTAATTTTTGAGGATATAAACAATTTTGAACCGGTACATATTTCTCTCGAAAAATCTGAAATAAAACCCAGGTTTACGCCGGAAGAGTATTTAAAAACGGTTTCTTCCATTCAGGATCATATTGCAAAAGGAGATTGTTATGAAGTATGCTTTTGTGTAGAATTCTTCCGGGAGAATTGTCCGGTTAATCCGGTGGAATCATTTATTTGTTTAAATAAATTATCCCCTAACCCCTTTGCAGCTTTTTACAAAACTGGCGATAAATATTTGATTTGCGCCAGTCCGGAGAGATTTCTAAAAAAACAGGGTTGCGACCTGATTTCTCAACCCATAAAAGGAACATTAAAACGTTCAGGAAAAAGTGCAGATTCCGACAAACAGGAAAAAGCTAGCCTGTTAAATGATGAAAAGGAACGTGCGGAGAATATAATGATCGTTGACCTTGTCCGAAATGATTTATCCAAAGTAAGCAAACAGGGAACCGTAAAAGTGCGCAATTATTTAGAAATACATACTTTTCCGCAGGTACATCAAATGATCTCCACCATATCAGGAGAAGTGGAAAAGGAATGCACCTTCGGTGAACTTCTGCCGGCTACCTTTCCAATGGGTTCTATGACCGGTGCTCCCAAAGTAAAGGCCATGGAATTGATTGAAAAATATGAAAAAACCCGTCGTGGATTATTCTCCGGATCTGTAGGCTACATTAATCCGGAAGGAGATTTTGATTTCAACGTCGTTATAAGAAGCATGCTATATAATGATTCCAACAAATATCTTTCTGTACAGGTTGGCTCCGCCATTACTGCTAAAAGTAATGCGCAAAAAGAATATGAAGAATGTAACTCCAAAATTGAAGCGATTATCAGATCACTGGGGTAATTACTTCCTGTTCAGGGAATAATTCCTTTTCTTATAAACCGTTTTTGAATCAGTGTTTACATTACCTAATAATTGCTGAACGCATTCATTCAGGATGGTGTATTTATTTTCTTCAAAAAGATTCATTTTATCTTCCGGCAATCTTAATTGATACACTGCTCCCGTTGAAAGAAGATTATCCATTCCGGGATTTATGCGGTTAAATTCTTTTAGTTCCATTTCGATGTTTGCAGCAATTACTTCTGCTTTATACCGCCCGGATACGGCCACTTCCTTCAGAGATGAAGATTCAGCTGCCGATAAGGCGGACTTGTTTTCACCGCTACTTAAACTGGAATAATTAAATTTATTAAAAGGCGTTTTATTGTCATTTGCAGCCTCCATTATATAATGTGTTGCGATGAATTTTTTTACATGATTGCGGGATTCTTCCGGAAGATAATATTGAAGATCCCAGAAATTCCTGCTTCCGGATTTTTTTATAGCGCTGTACACTCTTCCGGGACCACCATTATAAGCAGCGATTACTAATAACCAGTCTTTCAGATCTTTGTAAAGAGATAGCAGATACTTTGACGCAGCATGCGTACTCTTTCCGTAATCGATGCGCTCATCCATCATGCTGTTTACCTGCAGACCATACTGACGAGCTGTGTAATCCATGAATTGCCATGGACCTCTCGCTCCTGCAGATGACAGCGCCGTAGACTTTAGGTTACTTTCTATCACGGCAAGATATTTCAGCTCAGTAGGTAATCCATATTGGGAAAGCACTCCATCTATAAAATTGAAATAGGACGTGCTATTTTTTTGCAGATTCTGTAAAAACTTTGTGTGAGATCGTAAATAATCCTGCATGTAATTTTCTGCATACGGATTTACCTGCGAAGAATAGGGAAGAGATGCATTATAGGAATAATTTTTGAATAAATCCTTGAACCCATATTTGGTCACCTGGTTCAAATATTCAACCTTCTCCTTTTTTACGGTTGTTTTAGATTCTATTACTTCTTCGATAGCCTCATTTTCCTGTTGAGCATTTACATAAATAGTATCAGAATTCAATATTGCGGTATCAATATTTTGCACGGGATTTCCCGCCAATAAAGATTGGCTGATAAAAAACAGAATAAGTACCTGCCAAAATCTCTTCATTTAATTTCTTTTAAAATGATTAAAAAGTAAATTAGAAAACTCCAGTAAAGTTACGTCATTATTCCTTGCTGCAAGCACCTGCGCGCCAAAAGGCATACCATTTGAGTGCTTGAAAAGAGGCACAGAAGCTCCCGGAATACCACTTAAGTTCGCGAAAATGGTATAGATATCGGCAAGATACATGGCTATCGGATCCTTCACCATACTTCCTGCTTCAAATGCGGTTGAAGGGACAGTGGGAAGAAGAATGATATCAAATTCCTTAAAAATTTCTTTTGATTGTTGCGCCAGCAATTTTCTTACCTGCTGGGCTTTTGTATAATATGCATCATAAAATCCTTCACTCAATACAAAAGTTCCCAACATAATTCTCTTCTTTACTTCTTTACCAAAGGCCAGGGAACGGTTTTTTTTATAAAAATTGCTGATCTCTTCCGGAGAATTCTCTGCTCTGAAACCATATCTTACGCCATCATAACGGGAAAGATTAGAAGAAGCTTCGGCTGTGGTCAAAATATAATACGCCGGTACCATGTAATCCACGAGGTCAAGATCGACCTCTTTAACTTCGTGACCTTTCTTTTTCAGATCGTATGCCAATGTATTAATGGCGTCCTTAATTTCATTATCGAGACTTGAATGATTTAGCAGGTTCCTGATAACAGCAATTTTATACGAAGGCTTATTCTCCTGAACGTTACTCATGGAACGCATGGGTAAATATTCCAAAGAGGAAACCGTACTATCATGTTCATCCTGGCCATGGATCACTTCAAAAACTTTTGCTGCATCCTCCGGATTTTTGGCAATAACACCAATTTGATCAAAGGAGGAAGCATAAGCCAGAAGTCCGTGCCTTGAGATTGCTCCGTAAGAAGGTTTAAAGCCATACACTCCACAAAAATCTGCCGGCTGCCTTACAGATCCACCTGTATCACTACCGAGCGCTACCATACACATATCTGCCTGCACGGATACAACCGAACCACCGGAAGAACCACCGGAAACTTTATTCGTATCCAATGCGTTTTTCACTCTTCCGTAAACTGAGTTTTCGTTGGTATTTCCCATTGCAAATTCATCGCAGTTACAATTTCCTATAATGATGGCATCTTCGGCCAACAACTTTTCCACCGCAGTTGCATTATAAATGGATGTAAAATTCGCCAGCATCTTAGATCCTGCTGTCACTTTATGGTCTTTATAAGAGATCACATCTTTAATAGATATCACAACTCCATGCAGCTTTCCACATGGTAATCCTTCTTTACGTTTATTATCAAGAAAGGCGGCGCGCTCCAGGCTCTCCTCGCGGAACACTTCAACAAATGCATTCAAATGAGCAGAAGCTTCAATGTTCGACAGAAAACAGTTAACAGCTTCCAAACAGGAAGTGGAATTATCCGAAAGGGCTTTTTGGTAGCCTGCGATCGATTTAAAGAAAAGCAAAAGCATAAATTAAGTAAAAAAAGGTTAAGACACCCATCTTTTTTAGATATGCATCTCAGCCTTTAAGTTATGAAAAAAATTATTTTGCTTTTTCTACAGCTTCTAAATTTTCAGTAGGTGGAATTACGTCCTTACTTCTCATACCGGCATCAATTTCGTTTTTCACCGTTTCCTTCGCATCATTGAATTCTCTTACTCCCTTACCGATACCGCGCATAAGATCGGGAATTTTTTTACCCCCAAAAAATAACAGAACAACTAATAGAATTAGAATCCATTCGGACCCTCCTGGCATACTTAGTAATAGGGCAGGTTTAAAAAGTAACATCATTGTCTAAAGGTTTATAATCAAAGATACGATAATAAATAACACACGGTTTTAACCGAATGTACTTTTTGAATGACGTTTAACAAAAAATATATGCTCTTTCAGCCTAACGGATATAATTCCAGCATTTCGCTTTACTATTGGCAGCTTCAAAAACCGTTTTCTCGGGCGCGGGACGGTACTATGAAAATAACGAAAATAAAAAAACAGATTTTCCATACAAAAAAAAGATAGGTCTTAGCACTTAAAATCCGTACAGGGGGTTTTTCTGATAAATAGTAGAAATAAAAAAACCGGAAAGCAAGGGCTCCCCGGTTTTTTAAATATTTTTTTAGAATTCTATCTAACTCTTTTCTCTTTAATACGAGCACTTTTTCCACTTCTTTCACGAAGGAAATAAAGCTTGGCACGACGTACTTTACCTACCTTATGAACTTTGATACTTTCAATATTTGGAGAAAATGTTGGAAACAAACGTTCAACACCTATCCCATTACTCATTTTACGTACAGTAAAAGTAGCTGTACCACCTTCTCCCTGGCGTTTTATTACATCTCCTTTAAAACTCTGGATCCTTTCTTTACTTCCTTCAACGATCCTATAATTAACGGTTACGTTATCACCTGCTTTAAAGTTAGGTAATTCTTTTTTTGTATTCAGTTGCTCGTGTACAAAAGCGATTGCATTCATGGCTTTTTATTTTTGGAGTGCAAAGGTAAGGGAATTATTCATATGCACCGTTTATTATTAATTTTATTTTATAATGGCAAATTATCAGACTATAATATGCATTTCTGATGCATTTTTACAGCGTTTATTTTATTTACCTGGCTATATTTACCGCTCTTGTTTCCCGGATAACGGTCACTTTGATCTGGCCGGGATAAGTCATTTCTGTTTGAATTTTTTGAGCAATCTCAAAGCTTAGTTTATCACTTTCGGCATCACTCATTTTTTCAGATTCCACAATCACCCTTAATTCCCGTCCTGCCTGGATAGCATAGGCTTTTTCTACACCCTGGTAGGCCACTGCAAGGTTTTCCAGATCTTTGATCCGTTGTAGATATTGCTGCATGATCTCTCTCCTTGCACCCGGGCGTGCACCACTCATGGAGTCACAAGCCTGTATGATAGGAGAAATCACATATTGCATTTCCACCTCGTCGTGGTGAGCACCGATCGCATTACATACTGCCGGGTTTTCACCATATTTTTCTGCAAGCTTCATCCCTAAAAGAGCATGGCTTAATTCTGTTTCCTCATCAGGAACTTTCCCAATATCATGCAACAGGCCGGCACGTTTTGCCAGTTTAGCATTTAAGCCTAATTCTGCTGCCATGATACCACATAAATTAGCTACTTCACGGCTATGCATCAATAAGTTCTGGCCATAAGAAGAACGGAATCTCATTTTACCCACTATCCTTACCAGTTCCTTATGAAGACCATGAATACCCAATTCTATTACGGTACGTTCACCAATCTCCATAATCTGTTCTTCAATTTGCTTACGGGTTTTTTCTACTACTTCTTCAATACGGGCAGGGTGAATACGGCCATCAGTCACCAATCTTTGTAAAGATAAACGTGCTATTTCCCTACGCAATGGATCAAAAGATGAAAGAATGATTGCCTCAGGCGTATCATCTACAATTAAGTCAACGCCGGTGGCAGCTTCAATAGCGCGGATGTTCCTACCTTCCCTTCCTATGATGGACCCTTTGATCTCATCACTTTCAAGGTTAAATACAGTAATCGCATTTTCTATTGCCACTTCAGAGGCAGTCCGTTGGATGCTTTGAATGATGATTTTCCGCGCCTCTTTATTCGCACGCAATTTAGCATCATCAATAATTTCCTGCTGAATGCTCAATGCACGCGAGTTTGCTTCGTTCTTTAAAGATTCAATTAACTGGGCCTTGGCTTCTTCGGCTGATAAACCTGCAACAGCCTCGAGTCGTTTAATGTGCTCTTCCTGGTGCTTTTCAAGTTCAACTCTCTTAATAGTCACAACTTCCATCTGGCGGTTAAGGTTTTGTTTCGCAGACTCATTTTCTTTGAGAGCCTTTTCTACATTTTGATCCTTTTGATTCAGAGATTGCTCTTTTTGTTTGATTCTGTTTTCAGCTTCGGATAATTTTTGACTTCTCTGTGAAGTTTCTTTTTCAAATTCTGATTTCAGTTGAACAAACCGCTCTTTTGCCTCCAGTTGTTTTTCTTTCTTTTGTGTTTCGGCCTTTTGTTCTGCGTCGGCTATTATTTTTTGAGCCTGTGATTCAGCGTTATCAACGATTTGTTTTGTGTTTTTGGCAAATATTAATTTACCCAGGAATATTCCTGCTATCAGTGCTATGGCACCGATTATTATCGGGAGAACTTGTTCCATTGTTTTTTAAAAATTTTTTACGGTTCATAATCTTATTCCACTAATATTTTCCAAATTTCTTTGAAAATGGCGAATAGACGAAGGTAATAAAATTGTATGTAAATGAATTTGTTTTATGAAGGAAAAAAAATCAAACACAATTTATATATACAAGGAAAAAGGAAGAGAAGGCATAAAGCCTCCCCACATTTAATAATATCTATAATTGTTTAAAAATTAATGCCAATACCTACTTTAACTGACTGATTATAAGCGGCGGTATTCCTGTTTGCATCCGCTTTCAATAATCCATAATCGTAAGAAGCCATGATATTTACGCCATTTGTTAACTGATAACCAATTCCTCCCGTAACGGCTGCATCCCATTTGTTCAGCACCGAGGAAGCGTCCATTGTATTGTTTAGAAGATTTATGCCCAGAACTCCGGCGGTGGTTTTTAACTGAGCATCTGTGAGATAGGAAATCTGTGGACCGGCAAATAATTGCAGACCACCCACATTCACTTTCAGGATCACTGGAACATCAATATAATTTGCCTGAAGGACTGATTTAGCAGAAACCCCTATTAAGTCTAATATTTTGCCATTTAATTTCCCATTAATCTGTGTACCTTTTTGTGAAAAATAAATTCCAGGCTCCACAAAAAAATTTCTCCCAGGGGAATGGAAGAATTTACTCCCACAAAGAAACCGGTATTATTTGTTCTGATAACCATACCATTTGAAAAATCAAGTAATTTATTCAGGTTTTCCATTGATTCTCCCCGGATACCGGAAGAGGTGACTCCTGCTTTTACTCCAAAGGTTGGCGTAATTTGCGCAAAACTTATAGAAGAAACGGCCACGGAAATGATTAGTAAAATTTTATTTTTCATAATTATTATTAAACGGGATTTACAGCCGTTTCATTAATGAGAAATGATTTTCACACAAAAGATTAACGGGCAGAGGGTAAGCTTTTGTTAAAGGACCTGAAGAAAATTTATCCTAAAGTTCCCCAATATAGCTTGTATGGTTTCGCTGATAATAACTTTGAGGTTCGTTAGTCGATCTTCAAAGTTTGGAATATTTCAACAAGCTGCAACTGTGTTTTGAGAATAAGAACTTTGAAGTATCCTGACAAGCATGGCCAGTGTTTTTAGAATAATAACTTTCAAGTCGTGAATTAATTGCAGTTCGAAGCTTGAAAAATTCATGTAATTCGTGCGTAAAATTCATGTTTAAACTTTCGGAGTCATATAGAAGGGAATGGCAAACTATTCATCATCATTCATTCGGGTTATCTTTGAAGTACTCCAACAAGCCACGGCCCGTGTTTTGAGCAGAATAACTTTGAAGTCTTAATGTCGGTCGGGGTTGCTTACTTTTCAGCAGCCTGTCCCATTTTTTCGGGAGCCTGAACGATTTGCTTCACAGATCGCGGTCAGTTTGTAGAATTCGTGTAGTTCGTTTCTAAAATTCGTGTTTAAACATTTGGAGTTATATAGAAGTTTGATCATTTTAAAAAGTATTTCATGAAAACCTTTGCGGATAAAGTTATTTCTTTCAATAAAAAAGTTGATTTTAAGGGTGAGCTCCCGGAAGGTATCCGGATAATGAACCCTTTTAAAGAAAATAACCATAGCCTGGAAATTTCATCCGCCTTTTATAAAAAATATTATGATGATTATGAAAAACGTCACATCATTATTGGTATAAATCCCGGAAGATTCGGCGCCGGCATTACCGGTGTTCCATTTACAGATACGAAAAGATTATTACAGGAATGCGGCCTTGAGTTTGAAGGAAAGGCAACGCATGAACCTTCAGCCACTTTTGTGTACGAAATAATAAATGCTTTTGGGGGACCAGAGGCATTTTATAAAAAATTCTATATCCAATCCATATGTCCGCTTGGCTTTACCTATATTAATGACAAAGGAAAAGAAGTCAATTATAATTATTACGACAGCAAGGAACTGACAGAATCGGTGTATGATTTTATGGTGAAAAATATCCGCAAGCAAATAAAATTAGGCGTGGAAACGGACATTGCCTTTTGTTTTGGAACCGGAAAGAATGAGAAGTTTATCAATAAACTAAATGAAAAATACAAGTTCTTTAAAAAGATCATTGCCCTGGAACATCCAAGATATATTATGCAATACAAATACAATTTTAGGGACGGATACGTTGATAAATATATGAGGGCATTTGCGGAGGTTTTATAAAGATTAATACATTCCCTTTAACTCTATTCATCAAATAAAATTGAGACCAAAATAATGTAAGTTTAAAACTATTCTTTTAGGCAGTATACAATTTCATAGTGTGGGTTGTTGGCAGGATGCCAGCATGAGCATGGATTTCACAAAACTGATTCTTGCATTTATTTTATCTCCTTCTTTACTCTACGCACAAAACCCTCACTTACATTCATAAAATTGGCAATTTCTGAGATGGTGAACCTCCCGGATGAGAGTAAATTTCTTACCCCTTCAGTCTTACCTTCTTCACGCCCTTTTTCCACACCTTTTTCCACACCTTTTTTTATACCTTTTTCCATCCCTTCTTCCCTGCCTTCTTCTCGGCCTTCTTCTCGGCCTTCTTCTCGGCCTTCTTCCCGGCCTTCTTCCCGGCCTTCTTCCCTGCCCTCTTCCCTGCCTTCTTCCCTTGCCATCTGGCGATCATGCTCTATTGTCTTTTTAATTGCATATTCATCCCAGGTTGACATTAAGTCTTTTTCGTATTTCATATATTCCTCTTTTGTTAAGTTAGATACCGCCGCTATATTAAATAGTCTTGAAAATATCCGTGTATTTAAAATCGCAGGAATTTTTTTTAACCTGCTCATATTTTTCAATATATACAACCATTTATCCTCACCTGTTTTTAATTCCTTTTCTGTCTTTGTAAATTTAGGTATTTCTATGAAAATAAATCCCAGCTTTTTATAAAATTCTTTGCCTGATCGTTCATAGGCCAGGCGCACACGATGCAGATATTCGGTTTTATCTGAATCGTCTAAAACAGAATCCATCAACCCGATAAAATAAACTTCTTTGAGCGAATAATCCCAGTTACCGCCTTTCGGAGCCTGATCATGTATCATCCTCGAACTATAATAAACTGCCCTGTCTTTAAAATATTGCTGATGAATACGCTGTACCTCAATAATAAACTGTTCGCCGTCCTGCCCTGTGCAGGTAAGGTCGAATATCATTTTACGGCTGATAGGCATAGGTCCGGAATGTTCGTTTTTATTATAGACAAGATCTGTAATTTCTTTTCGTCCTTTAAAAAGCTCATTCAAAAAATCAATCAGCAATTCTTTGCTTGGCTCACTACCAAACAAATGCTTAAAACCGAAATCAGTAAGCGGGTCTATGTATCTGCCTATTGAAACAATCATTTCATTTTTCGTTTTTGCCATAGCCAAAGATATGGAGGATATGGATCCATTAAAAAAAAACCATTTCCGTATTTTTGAAAAATGGGAAACTCAATTTCAGGAATAACACCAAACAAACCCACATTAACACACCAACCACCAACACCAAAAAACAAAAGCTTTTTGCTATAAAATACCTTTAGGGTGTGAAAGGAAAAAGAATAGAATACAGGGGAAAAGAATTCCTTATTTACCCGGTTTCCGCCTACATCATATGCGTAATTTATGGTTACAGCTCATTTCTTTATTTGTTTTATTTCGCCGTAAACAGTCCACTCTACCTGCTACCTGGGTAATCTCTTCCGTCACATCTTTTATTAAGTTGCCGATATCTTTTTAAGAATATTTTTAAACCTGATTGTGTTAAGATTAGTCTTAGTAGCAAAATAAATCAAGTCAGTTAAAAGCATGCAATTGCTGGTATTGATATTATCCATAATAAAACCCGACAAATACTTAAAATACTTCCCATCAAAATTATAATCTCTCATGAATTCTGAACGATAGATATATTCCTTTTGATCTAATTCAGTTTATATGTTTGATCGTTTCATATGGTTTCTTTAGAAAAATTATTGCTTTGGAACATTATCGCTACATTATGCAATACAAATTCAAAAACGAAGGATGAATATTGATAAATATATGCAGACTTTTTCGGAAACTTTATGAGGAATAGGGAGGAACGTAAAATTTAAAATGACGATTATGGCGGTAGAAACTTTTAGAAAATTTCGGATGATAAATTATTACCTTCCTATAAAGCTTCATCAATTTGTTTTTCCATCCGCATCAAAGAATCCATAATTCCCCCAAATACAATGGCTGAATCAGTTTCTTTGGGCTGGGTTGCATACCAAATGAGGACCATTGAAATATAATCCTGCATGTCCTTACCGGCAAACATTCCTCTGAATTCCAGTATTTTATCATTGATCGTTTTCAATGTTTTCCTTACTACCTCTTCATCTGCGGGTAATATTTTAATCCGGTAATTTCTATCTCCGATAGTAATATTAAGAGGTATGAGATTATCTGTAGCCATGATTATTTATTAAGAACTGAAATGCATTTATCAATCGTCTTAATGTATTCATTTATAATTTTTTCAAAATCTTTTTTCTCCTGGTTGGCCAGAGTTCCCATGGAGGTTTTTAAAATAGACACCTGTTGTTCCAGTAAGGCAAGCCTTGCATTCAATTCCTGGTTCGATTCCTGGAATTTCTGGTTTTCGTTTGCCAGTTTTGCATTTTCTTTTTCCAAAAATGAATGCTTCTTCAGTAATTGCTGAAGTTTTGACTGAATACTTTTTATATGGTTTTCAAGAGTATCAGGCATTTCTTCTGATTTCCGCCTGTAAATCCTTTTCCAACTTTTCTATGATCGAATTCATCATTCCATCAATTTCTTTGTCAACCAGCGTTTTTTCTTTATCAGAAAAAGTAAAACTAATGGCGAGTGACTTTTTATTGTTTCCTAATTTTTCGCTTTCAAACACATCGAACAATTGAAGGTCGATTAGTTTTTTTATTCTCAAAGAATTCACCACTTCTTCCACAGCCTGGTAGGCCACATCTTTATCAAGCACGATTGAAAGATCGCGATGAACTTGCGGGAATTTTGCTATTGGTTTAAATACCGTTTGCTCCTTCATGGAAGAAGAAAGGATTTTCTCCCAATCAATAGTTACAAAGTAAACAGGTTGCTTGATGGAGAATTTTTCACGAAGTGCCGGGTTTACTTTTCCAGCTTTTGCCACTTGTTGATCTTTGCACACTGCGACCATATTTTCTTCCAAGGCATCATCCTTCAATTGCATCCATTTGAAATCTTTCAAACCTGTTAAGGTAAAAATGGATGTACAAATGCCTTTTACATAAAATATATCCACCTTTTTCAAGGGATTGTTCCAATTAATTTCGTTTTGATGACCGGCAAAATAAAGAGCAAGATTTTCATTTTCTGTATACGCTCCATCTTTTTGTGCGTAGGTTTTCCCAAATTCGAGGAGCAGTAAATTATTATTTTTCCGATTGATATTATATGCGAGACATTCCAGACCGGTAGGCAACATGGAAGGGCGCATTACATCCAGATCTTCGCTTAAACTATTAATAATTTTCACCGTATGGCTCAGTGTGTCTTTGTCGAAATAATCACTATTGGTAATTGAATTCGTAAATATTTCACTAAATCCATTCCCGTTTAACCAGGAAATGACCTTCTCTTTCAGCAATGATTGATGAATATTTGTATCTATTGCCGGAGACATAGTAATCGTGGCAGGTATTTCTATATTGTCCAGGCCATCTATCCGCATAATTTCCTCAATGATATCCGCAGGAAGAGAAATATCCGGATTACTCAATGGAACTTCCACCTGAATATCGTCCAAACCTTCTCTTACAATAGAGAAATTAAGGCTCTTTAGAATATTCTTTACTGTTTCAGCAGAGTAGTTCTTACCACTAATCTTTTTCAGATAATGATTGGAAAGAGTGACCACGGTATTTTCCACAGGAACAGGATATACATCAATGATCTCAGACGAAAGAGTTCCACCGGTAATTTCTTTAATTAACGTAGCTGCTCTTTTCAGAACGTTTACAGTATTGCTCACATCTACGCCTTTTTCAAAGCGGATGGCTGCCTCAGTTCTCAAATCATGCCTTAATAAAGATTTCCTGATCATTCCTGCATTAAAAACGGCGCTTTCCAAAAAAATATTTACAGTATTTTCAGAAACGCCACTTTTTGCTCCGCCGAATACACCTGCTATGCACATAGGAGTTCCATCACCATCGCAGATCATAATATCCTCGCTGCTTAATTTCCGTTCTTTATCATCCAGCGTAACGAAAGAAGTATTTTCTGCCAGCGTTTTTACGATTACTTTATTCCCTTTAATCTGATCGGCATCAAATGCATGTAGCGGTTGACCAGTCTCATGCAGAATAAAGTTTGTAATATCTACTATATTATTCAGTGGTTTAAGACCAATACTTTTCAACCTGTTTTGTAACCATTTCGGAGAAGCTCCTACTTTAATACCTGAAATACTCACGCCTGCATACCGGATACATTCTTTCGGATCTTCAATTTCGACCGATACTTTATGAGACGTATTATCCGGTGTAAAGGCATGTTTATAAGGACTGAGCACTTTCAGATCCTTTTTTTGATGATGGGATAAATAGGCGCAAACATCCTTTGCCACACCCAAATGACTCATCGCGTCCATCCTGTTCGGCGTAAGTCCTATCTCAATTGTATAATCGCTGTATAATTGATAATATTCACTGGCTGGTATCCCAACCTTGGTGTCTTCCGGAAGTACAATGATCCCTTCATGACTATGGCCAAGGCCAATCTCATCTTCGGCACAGATCATTCCATTACTTTGGATGCCTCTTATCTTTGCTTTTTTAATTGCAAAAGGTTCTCCTGCTGTTGGATGCAAAATAGTACCAGTAGTAGCAACAACAACTTTTTGACCTGTAGCAACATTTGAGGCTCCACAAACAATTTCCAGCACTTCACCGTTTCCGATATCCACCTTCGTCACTTTTAATTTATCTGCATCAGGGTGTTTTTCACAACTGATTACTTCACCGGTGATAATACCTTCGAGGTTATTGGTCACTTCTTCGTATTTCTCAATACCTTCTACTTCAAGGCCCACCGAAGTTAATATCTCTCCCATTTTTTGCGCCCTCCCCGGCATTTTCACCATTTGATTTTGAGGCAAATACTCCTTAAGCCAATTGTAACTTATCTTCATTCGTTAATATAAATAGTATCTTCTTAATAAATTTTGAGCCTCAAAAATAAGAAAGAAAGGTGATGTTCTGCCTAAACCTTTGACTTAATCAAAAGCTTTGAAAACAGATCCTCTTCTTAAAAAAATAGATTTTATTCAGTTCCTTTACTTGTTTCAATCTTTTTCTTTAAAATAATTCTTTCATTTCTGGCGAAATGGAACGGCCAATTTATTCAAAAATTGCCAGTTGATCTTCATCAAAGAACCACCAGCTTTAAAGCCGGATCAATGAACTATAGAAACATTTATATCTTATGAAAAAAATGCCCATATTTTAAAAAGAGTCACTTTTTGAAGCATTTATTTTGATGGTCGTAAAAAATACATATGCCAAATTATGACATGTAGCCTGAAACGTTTGGTACCATTGACCTGAAGTAAAAAGAGGCAATTTTATCATTTTTGTATTTTGCAAAACAGGAAAAAATTTCAGACCTTTTTTTATTGTAATAACGAAATAATGGCTAATTTTTTGTTCACATTCAAATGTGGATAACACCTATAAATATTGGTAAAGCTTTTTTAATTTGGGCATAACTTCCTTTAAGTTGTGTAAATTACACGTAGGCTATGTTAATATTTATGTGAATTACGATAGGCATAAATTT
>JBBSSE010000022.1:0-14514 GCA_038242375.1 Chitinophagales bacterium | reverse complement strand
GCATAACCGCTTAGATGAATAATCTCGAGGCGGTCACGTAGAGCAGGTTGTATATCCTGTAAAGTATTTGCTGTAGCTATAAAAAGGACCTTGCTCAGATCGTATTCCAGCTCAAGGTAGTTGTCGTAAAAATTATTATTTTGTTCAGGATCAAGCACTTCCAATAGGGCGGAGGAAGGGTCTCCGCGATGATCTTTACCTACCTTGTCTATTTCATCAAGGATCATGACAGGATTGCTTGTTTTTACTTTCCGGATGGATTGTAAAATTCTTCCCGGCATAGCACCTATGTATGTTTTACGATGTCCGCGGATCTCGCTTTCATCATGTAATCCACCCAGGCTCACCCGGGTATATTTGCGTTTTATCGCATTCGCGATGCTTTTACCCAAAGATGTTTTACCTATTCCCGGAGGTCCTACAAAACAAAGGATCGGACTTTTCATATCTCCTTTCAGTTTTAATACTGCCAGGTATTCAATGATCCTTTCTTTGATCTTGTCCATTCCATAATGGTCATTATCCAAAACCTTCTTCGCTTTCTTCAGATCGTAAGAATCTTTTGTATACTCTTCCCACGGTAGATCAAGCATTAAATCAAGGTGATTGTATATCACAGAATAATCGGGTGTGCTGGGATGCATTCTTTCCAGTTTTTCAGCACCTTTATTAAAAGCTTCTTTTGCAGCCAGAGGCCATTTTTTCGCCTCAGCTTTTTTCTGCATCTCTTTTACTTCCGCTACATTATCACTTCCTAATTCTTCTTTGATCGCTTTCATCTGCTGTTGCAGAAAATAATCTTTTTGTTGCTTATCTAATTCTGCCCTTGTTTTATTGGTTACTTTGTTCTTTAATTCAGCATATTGCAATTCAGTTTGCAATAAATTCATCAGTACTTCTGCCCTTTCTTTTACATTGTCTATCTCCAGCAATTTTTGTTTGTCAACAACATTTGTATTGAGATTGCTACTCACAAAATGAATTAAAAATGCAGGATTCTCTATATTACGTAAAATGATATTTGCCTCCGATGGCAGGTTGGGAGATAGTTGAATGATCTGTCCGGAGAGTTCTTTGATTGAACTAACCATCACATCAAAGTCTTCATCATCCTTTATTCCTTCATCGACCAGGACCGTAACTTTCGCTTTAAAAAAAGGGTCTTCGCTGGTGATCTCATCTGCTCTAAATCTTTTTTTACCTTGAATGATCACCGTTGTGCCGCCATCCGGCATTTTAATCATCTTAATGATTTTAGCTATCGTACCTACATCAACCAAATCGGCCATGGTTGGTTCTTCTACCTGGCTATCTTTTTGAGATACAACGCCTATTAGTTTATCCCCTTTATAGGCTTCATTTACTGCTTTTATACTCTTATCGCGGCCTACAGTAATGGGAATAACTACTCCCGGAAAAAGAACCGTATTCCTTAATGGAAGCAGTGGGATTTCGGCAGGTATCTCCTGGTCATCATTTTGGTCATTATCTTCATGTAAAGGAATAATAGGCATAAATTCCATATCATCCTCCGGTCCACCTAAAAAAAAGTTTTTACTCATATAGTTATTTCACTTGTCAATATGTCAATAATATTATTGACAAAAATTAATTTCTTATCCCTGAGTGAATGTTCAACATCAATGCCACTCTGAAATCCGGTAAAATTAGAGCTGTTAATTGCCAAAACAACCGATTTAATGACCAGTGTTGGCAGTTTATACATTTGTATTTAAATATAAATTCAACACGTATTTTTTGTAAAATGTCAATCTTTGCACAGGGTTATATCAAATAAAACAGACCGATTTAATATCGATCTGTGTATTAGTAACGTTTAAAATTCTATTTCCGTATAATTATAAATAAATATCGGTTTATATAATAGGGCAAATAAGTCGTTTCATCCGGGTTTTAAATATAATGTACCAAAAGATCATTTAAATAATTTTAAATGAAGTGGCATTATAAATAAGCAACAGATTTCCATCTTTTTAAATGGAAACGTTTTTCGTCAGACCTTTCTGAATCCCTGTAAATTTGACTTTGTCGAATGCGCTATTTTGTCTCGGAAGGAATTTCTTTTCCGGGTGTTTCTTTGGCATCTTTAAATTCTTTGACACCGCGCCCAATGCCACGCATCAGATCAGGTATTTTTTTACCTCCAAAAAACAATAATATAACGACTAAAATAAGGACCAATTCAGTACCGCCGGGCATTCCGAAAAGTAGAGTGGCTATTGATAAAGTACTTAACATGAGTGTAGGTTTAATTTTTTAAATGGTTTTCAAGGCTAACTGATAACGGATGAACAGCAAACTTACGTGTTAATTCAAAGCCTTTATGTAATGTACGTAATTAATTTACCAATTGGCCTTAATTCAGTATTTTGAGCGTTAAAATATAATTATGAATTATTGGTTGGTGAAATCGGAGCCGTCAGTTTATAGCTGGGAAACTTTTGTAGAAGAGAAAAAAACCTTTTGGAATGGTGTGCGAAATTATACTGCAAGAAATAATATGCGCGAAATGAAAAAAGGTGATGAGGTTTTTTATTACCATAGTAATGAAGGGCTTGAGATTGTGGGAATTGCAAAAGTGGTTAAAGAGTCATACCAGGATCCAACGACGGAGAATGTCAATTGGGTAGTAGTAGATCTGAAACCTGTACGTAAATTGAAAAAACCGGTTTCACTTGCAACGATCAAAGGAATTCCGCAACTTGCCGAAATGGAACTTGTTAAGAATTCCAGGCTATCGGTTCAAAAAGTAAAGCCTAAGGAATGGGAAATGATTTTGAAGATCAGTGAGGGAGAATAATATAAGAATGAATTACTTGATTTACCTCTTTATTTCATACCTTTTAGGGTAAAAATTTGCAATTATGAAACAACATTTGGTTGTACTGACCGGGGCAGGATTGAGTGCTGAAAGTGGTTTGCAGACCTTCCGGGATAGTGACGGGCTTTGGATGGGGCATGACGTGTATGAAGTGGCTTCGCCGGAGGGTTGGAAAAAAAATCCGGGTCTGGTCCTCGATTTTTATAATAAGCGCCGGCGGGACGTAGCAGGCGCGATTCCAAATTCTGCACATAAAGGAATCGCGGAGCTGGAAAAGTATTTTAAGGTTACGGTAATTACTCAAAATGTAGATGATCTTCATGAAAGAGCCGGCTCAGGAAATGTTCTTCATCTCCATGGAGAAATATTTAAAATGCGCAGCGAAAGACCGGCAAAGTTTCCTGGACAGGAAATTATATCCGAGATAAGAGGCGATATTCATTTTGGTGATCAGGCAAAAGATGGGGGACAGTTGAGGCCGCATATTGTGTGGTTCGGCGAGCAAGTGCCACACATTATTGACGCGGCACAAATTATGGCTACAGCTAACCTGTTTTTACTGGCTGGTACCTCCATGCAGGTATATCCTGCTGCGGGGTTAATTGATTATTTACCCGATGGTATCCCAAAATATATTATTGATAAAAACCCACCGATTTTACCGGCACATCATAATTTTCACGTATTAAAAAACACGGCCACCCGTGGGGTGGTAGAATTAATGAATATTTTGGTAAATCAGGTTAAGTAAATTGATCCAGGATTTATGATCACGCTAAAGGCCTTAGATGATTTCTTTTCTGAAACTCTTTTATACAAAAAAAACACCCCGGAAAATCCGGGGTGTTTTGATAGTGATCTGTTATTTTGAGAAAGGATATTTTTCTCTCTTTCCGTTTAAATTACTTCGGTTCTTTTGTAATAAAATTACCGGTGATTTCCATGTGTTTTTTATATTTTTCACTAATTTCCGGGGTTTGTTTTTCTCCATTGATAAACAATACATTATCCTGCACAGCTACTGATAAAGAATTATCCGTCAGTAAATGATCTTTTTTCAGATCAGCCAGGAATTCTTTTACTTCAACTTTCGCTTCCGTGCTTAATCCGGCCGTTTCAAATGTCCACTCATTAATGTTCAGGTTTTCGCTGCTTGTTGTCTTATCCATAAAAATCAGGTTTTCCATTTTTGATTTACGGCGCTCATTGATGGAATCTTTATGGATACTCGCAAGTGTTGGTGCAATTACCAGGGAAATGATACTCATTAATTTGATCAGGATATTCATGCTTGGACCTGAAGTATCTTTAAAAGGATCACCAACAGTATCTCCTGTTACGGATGCTTTGTGTGGTTCAGAACCTTTGAAATAAGTTTCACCATTGATCACGGCACCTTGCTCAAATGATTTCTTTGCATTATCCCATGCACCACCCGCATTGTTTTGGAAAATACCCATCAGTACACCTGTAACGGTAGCACCTGCAAGGAATCCACCTAAAACTTCCGGTCCAAAAACAAATCCAATAATAACCGGTGAGATCAAAGCGATAGCGCCCGGTAACATCATTTTTTTAATGGAAGCATTGGTTGAAATTTCCACACATTTAGCATAATCGGGTTTCCCTGTTCCTTCCATAATTCCCGGAATAGTTCTAAACTGTCTGCGCACTTCTTCCACCATGGCCATAGCCGCTTCACCTACTGCACGAATGGCCAGAGAGGAGAAAATGAATGGAATCATTGCACCCACAAACAATCCGGCAAGAACATCTGCACGGTAAATATCAATACCATCTATTTTCGCAATACCTACAAAAGCCGCGAATAGTGCAAGCGCCGTTAAAGCGGCGGAAGCAATAGCAAATCCTTTACCGGCGGCTGCTGTTGTATTACCAACCGCATCTAAAATATCTGTTCTTTCACGTACTTCTTTTGGTAATTCACTCATCTCGGCTATCCCGCCCGCATTATCTGCAATAGGTCCGAAAGCATCAATCGCTAATTGCATAGCTGTGGTTGCCATCATACCTGCAGCAGCGATTGCTACTCCATAAAGTCCGGCACATGCATACGAAAAGAATATACCTCCGGCAAGAACCAATATTGGTAACATGGTACTTTCCATTCCAACTGCAAGTCCGCCAATGATATTGGTAGCATGACCTGTGGAAGATTGGCGGATGATTGACTGTACCGGGCGTTTACCCATAGCTGTGTAATATTCTGTAATGATACTCATTAAAGTACCTACCACAAGACCTACTATAATAGCTCCGAAAACACCATATTTTGTAAAGGTGTTATTTCTTAAAGTCATTTCTGTATCCGGCATGATCCACATTACAAGGAAGTAAGAGGCGATAGCTGTCAGAACGATTGAGCCCCAGTTTCCAAGATTTAAGGCTTTTTGAACAACAGCAGTATGTAATCCCGCGCTGTCTGAGATCTTAACCATGAAGGTTCCGATAATGGAAAATAAAATCCCCATAGAAGCGATCAACATGGGTAAAAGGATTGGTGCCATTCCGCCAAATGCATCATGGGAAATTGTTTCTCTTCCCAAAACCATTGTGGCTAAAACCGTTGCTACGTATGAGCCAAAAAGATCTGCTCCCATACCTGCTACGTCCCCTACGTTATCCCCTACGTTATCAGCGATTGTTGCCGGGTTTCTTGGATCATCTTCCGGAATACCTGCTTCTACTTTACCCACAAGGTCAGCACCTACGTCGGCAGCCTTTGTGTAAATACCACCACCCACACGGGCAAAAAGAGCAATACTTTCAGCACCTAAACTGAAACCAACCAGGATCTCTATTGTGCGCTCCATTTCCAGACTGTCAGCCATTGCTCCCGGTGCAAAAATGGCTTTAATAATAATGTATAATCCACCGAGACCAAGAACAGCCAGGCCAGATACTCCTAATCCCATAACGGCTCCTCCTGTGAAGGAAACATTTAAGGCTTTGGCAAGACTGGTACGTGCAGCCTGGGCCGTACGCACGTTCGCTTTGGTAGCTACTTTCATACCTATGAGACCGGCGAGGGCACTGAATAAAGCACCAATAATAAACGCGACTGCGATACTCCAGTGATTGTTTTCACTGCTGGCTCCTAAAGCAGCTAATAATAAAGCAGCAATAACCACAAAATATCCCATCACCCTATACTCTGCCTTCAAAAATGACATAGATCCTTCTGCAATGTAATTGCTGATCTCTTTCATCTTTTCGTTGCCGGCATCTTGTTTACTAACCCACTTAAACTTTATCAGCGTGTAAAGCAAACCAACAATACCCATTGCTGGTATTACATAAATCAAATTATTCATATCAGTTTATACTTAATTTTTTGGGTGGCAAAAATAGGGTAAAAAGGACTAATAAGGAATAGAGTTGAAAAAATATATTATTTGGGTGGGGAATATAAAGAAAGAAGCTGTGAGCAATGAGCAATGAGCAATGAGCAATGAGCAATGACGAGTTATGAGCAATGACCCAAGAGCAATGAGCTGTTAGCTGTTAACTGAAAGCTGATTGCTCATTGCTGAATGCTTCATTTCTTCATGATTTCTTTATAGGCTTCTGGTAAATAATCAATAATGTCTCCGGCTTTCATCGCCTCCTGGGTTAAACTTCGGGAAGCCAGATCACCGGCAAGCCCATGCAAATACACACCCAGCAAACAAGCATCAAGGGAACTGTATTTTTGAGCAAGTAAACCGGTTATAATTCCGGTGAGTACATCTCCCGAACCTCCCGTAGCCATTCCGGCGTTGCCGGTGGAATTAAAATATCCTTTTCCGGAAGGAGTAGCAATAAAAGTGTGATGGCCTTTTAAAACAATATAGATACGGAACTCCGCCGCCTTTTTTAATGCAAGACCAATCGTGTGAAAATCGGATGGTGTTTTTCCAAATAATCGTTCAAATTCTTTCGGATGTGGTGTTAGGATACTTCCTTCAGGAATTTTTTTATACAGAGAAGGATTTTCGCTCAGAACATTTAAGGCATCTGCATCAATGATCATCGGTTTTTCAAACTTTTTAAAAATGCTTTTTAAAAGTTTTGGATGGGTAGGAGCCATACCAATTCCCGGCCCGATCGCCACGACATCGAAATCAAAATCATCCGTTATTTCTTCAAGATATTTTTTGCCAAATGTTTTGCACATGGCTTCGGGTATTGACACCTGAAGAATATTGTAACCTGTTTTTGGAATGAAGCAGGTCATTTTTCCAACACCGCTTCTGATACACGCCGTAGCGCCCATAACCGCTGCTCCCATCATACCATAACTTCCGGCTAACAGGCATGCATGGCCGTAATTTCCTTTGTGCGTATATGCCTTTCTTGATTTATAAATTTTCTGTACAAAAGGGCCATCAACTAACTCATACAAAGATTTTTCATTCCCGGCATATTCTGCGGATAGTTTTATATCCAACAATTCTACATGTTCATTATATCCTGCATTTTCCGGCATTAGAAAGGCTAGTTTTTCATTCTGAAAAGTGAGGGTGAAATTAGACCTTATAATTTTATTATCCATCGAAGTGTTATCAATGTACATGCCACTGGGTACATCAATGGAAATTATTTTTTCTGCTTTTTGGTTGATATAATCTATTAGAAGAGGGTAGATGCCGGCAGGTTTTTTATTTAAACCTGTGCCAAAGAGAGCATCAATTACGATCTCATTTGTAAGTGGTGGAAATGAGTCTTCCGTATTGATGAATTCAAGATTTTTACTAATTTCCATGAACCGGCAAAGATTTTCTTCAAAATCTTTTGACCCACGACTTAAGCCAGCTACACAAACGGTTACTTTATAGTTATGTTCATGTAATAACCGGGCAATGACAATTCCATCACCTCCATTATTTCCTCTTCCACAAAATATAGTAAAAGTGGAAGAAGGGTCAAAATGTTGGGTAATCCAGTCGAAACAAGCTATGGCGGCCCGTTCCATCAAGTCGATCGGGTTTATACATTCCTTTTGAATCGTAAACGCATCCCATGCCTTTATTTGCGGAGCAGAAAATATTTTCACCTCTTTTTTTCTTAAAGATACACATATGAATTCAGGGAATTGCAACATCATGGTATCTTTCGCGGATAATATTCATATGATGTTCCACATGGCCGGCTATTGTATATCCAAGTGCTAATACCGTCATCTGGTAATCGCTTACCTTGCCGGAATACCCGAGGCTTTCATTTTTGAAGGAATGAAAAAGCATAATTGAAGACTGACGGACTACATTAAATTCTTCCGTTAATTCTTTCCAGGACCTCTGGTTTGCCTGTGAACTGGCTGCATATTTACGTTCATCAAAAGAGGGTAGAATGGTCATTTCTTTGCGGGCAATTGCCAAAGCACGATAGCAAAAAATCCGTTCAGCATCGATCACATGTTGCAGAATTTCCTTTACGGTCCATTTTCCATCAGCATATTTATAGAGAGACTGTTCCTCTGAAATAAGATTGAAAAATTTCTCTGCCCGCGTGGCGTGGTTTTTTAAGGCTACTATCACGGCATTTTCCGGGATCAATTTTATATATGCATTAAAGTAAGAGGGGAAAGTATTTGGTAAAGGCCTCATTTAGTTACAATTAGAAAACAAAAATAATTGCTTTTCGATCACAAAATCTGTTAAAGGATGTTTAACATTTTTATAGACCTTTCTTTAATAAACGTTTAGGGGATTAATTAAAACAGATTCGGTTTGCGGGCAGGTAGAATTGATATTTGAATATAAAAAAAAGTCCGGCCTTTTTTGGCGCCGGACTTTTTTTTATATTAATTCTATAAGAATGAATCTGCTGTTAAGATCATTTAATTTCTTTTTGAAGATTTTACTTTTGTTTTAGGAAGATTTTCCTTTTCTGTTTTTCTTTCTCCTTTAAGAGTAGAAGCTAATTTTACAGCATTATACGCGTTGATTTCTCCACCGCTTCTTGAAATATCTGATAAGTTCACCAATTCACCATCAGTTCCCGGTAAATTCACTTTCTTCTTTTCAGGACTTACAGATTTTTCAATCACAGATTTTACTTGTTCAGCACTAAGCGTAGGGAAGTATTCAAGAATTAATGCTGCGAGACCTGATACAACCGGTGCTGCCATGCTTGTGCCTGACATGCTGCCATACTTATCTCCGCCCGGAAGAGTGCTGTAAATATTTACACCTGGTGCAAAAACATCCACATCCTTCTTTCCGTAATTGGTAAAAGCCGCTGTAAAACCACCATTCGTAGAGTCGCCACTTGCTCCTACTGTAATATAATTTTTTGCTTTATCGCCATTCTGGAAAATCGCGTTCGGATAATTATCCTCGGTATCAATATCCTTTGCATCATTTCCTGCCGCATGTACTAATAATACATCTTTACTGGCCGCATATTTAACAGCATCATCTACCCATTTCTTTTGCGGAGAAAATCCTTTTCCGAAACTCATGCTGATAACTTTTGCTCCGTTATCTACCGCATACCGGATCGCATTCGCAATATCTTTATCATGCTCATCTCCATCAGGTACTGCACGTATGGCCATAATCCGCACATTGTTTGCAATTCCATGCATACCATCATCGCCTTTTTTAATTGCGCCGATAATTCCTGAAACATGTGTTCCGTGGGAAGGTGTTCCGGCCATTACATCCGGATTTCCATAATAACGGTCATTGATATCATCATAGTTATCCTGCACTATTTCACCACGAAAATCTTTTGGAGGTGTAGAAGCTGAGACTGCTTTACGAATCTCTCCACGTAAATTATCCAGAATTTGCTGATTCGTGATATCATTTGTATTATTCATCCGCTGAATATTCATATAAATTGAGGCGGCAGTTTTGGCTTCCGGTTGAACCGGTTTGTAGCCTTTCAAATCATTTCCGTCAAATTCTGTTTTCCCCAAGTCCTTTGCAATGATGGAATCTCCTTTTTCAAGAGTAGGTAACAAACGTTCCAGCATCATCGTTTCTGCAGGATTAACATCATCTACAATTTTTTCTTTTGCTTTCAGATAAGTAATAGCTTCTTCTTTCGCCTCGCCTGAAAGTGTATTTGTATCCGGCACATTGTCGCCAAATTTATTTCTCAATTTCCAATATACACGGGCACCTTCGTAGGAATCTTCTTTTACATTTCTTCCATCTTTACCTCCCAGGAAATTCCATCCATACACATCGTCCACATAGCCGTTTTTATCATCGTCTATACCATTTCCCGGAATCTCTCCGGGATTTTTCCAAAGGATAGATTTCAAAGCTTCGTGCAAAGTATCAACACCGCTGTCAATTACAGCCACAACCACAGGCTGACTTTTTCGGTCTTTTAAAAAGTCGTAGGCTTTGTCCAGGCTGATTCCAAAATACCCTGTTTCTGCCCGATCGAGTTGATACCAGTCATTTGGTGCTACTTTTTTCTCGGTAACAGTTGTTGTGATCGTCGAATCTTTCTGCGCAAAAGTTGTTACAGGTGAGGTGGCCAGCAACGCAAAAGCAGCAATGAACCATTTACTAATCTTTATCATTTTTATTTTTATTTGTAAGAAGAGTACAAATATTTGTAATTAAATTAAAAAATCGTGGTAAGGTGGCTATAATTATATGTTATATTCATACCTCATAAAGAGGTAATGCTGCACAGGTCAGACAATTGCATCCCCGGGATGTTACCTGAAGAGAAATGTTTGGGCAGGATTAATGGATCACTGAATGCTTTTCCTTTCGAAATGATTGGACTGAATAGAATAATTCTTGTAAAAAATCCTCAATGTATAATGCGAAATCTATTTTTATTTTTTTGACATTGTTTTAATTATGTTTGCACCCCAAAATACCTAAAAGGAGATTGTTGAAGCTGAAAAAAATAACAATTTGTTGTTTAACTCATCTTTTTTTATCTGTTTTTTTAAGGAATCTTTGAAGGGAAATTCAATTCCTCTCCGGAATAGAGTTTTAAAATTGTCAGTCTATTATTTAAATAAATAAAATAACATACAAGTATGAAAAAAACAATTTTTACGATGGTCGCCATTTTTGCGATCAGTTCATTTTCTTTTGCTCAGAATGGCGCATTCAGTAATGGAGATAAATTATTGAATATTGGGATTGGCTTAAATTCTTATTATAATGGTGGCAGCCCTTTGGGTGCATCTTTTGAATACGGAATTACAGATGATATAAGTGTTGGTGCAAACATTGATTATTTATCCACAAAATATAATGGTTATAAATTCAATGCTTTTTATTTTGGTGTAAGAGCCAATTACCATTTCAATGAACTTTTAGAAATTAATAATGATCAGGTTGATTTATATGGAGGATTATCGCTTGGTTATAGAAGTTTCTCCTGGACGGATCATTTTTACGAAAGTTCTTTGGGCAAAGGATACGGAAGTGGCACTTACTTAGGGCTAATAGTAGGAGGTAAATATTATTTTTCTGATAATATCGGCGCTTTTTTGGAGTTAGGAGCAGGTGGTGCATCGAATGCGCGAATTGGTGTAGCTTTTAAATTGTAATAACAACTTTTTAATAACAACTTTTTAATAAAAACCATCCTGATGAAAATTAAGATGGTTTTTTTTTACAAAAAATAGAAATGGATATATATCTATTGTCATCTGAATTTAAAATAAAAAAAAAGGCTGTCTCAATAGAGGCAGTCTTTTTAATTAATTAAATTCTCATTATAGATTTTGAATTTAATTTTAATTCGATCATTTTGAACCCTGGCCACCTTGCTTTTTAGCATGGCTTTTTGCGGCTTCGTCAGCATGTTGAGATGCATTTTTTCCATGTCCCTGTGCAGCATGTGCATGCTCAGCACTTTTAGCATCGTCTCCGGCTTTGTGCGCTTTGTCTGCTTCACGGTGGCTGTTTGCTGCAGAATCATGATGTTTTGCAGCGTCTTCGTGATGAGTGTGTTTGTCCATTGTGTTTTTTTTAGGTGTAAATAATACCTGATCTCAACTCATAAATGAAGCCAGATTTACATGCAGTATTCATTTGTTAAAACGGTCCAAATTTATGCAGATTTGATGATAAGATTACACAAATCTGCAGGTTGGTTCAGTGTTTTGTAGTGAAATTGATAGGTAAGGCATTTTTAGGATTGCCAGAAGTATTGCATGGGATGCATTCGATGTTTAAAAAGATAAAAATCAGAAGATCCTGAATTCCGGAAATATCTTTTTTTGATGGATTTTTCCAAAGGATTTGATAAACAGATACATATCATTTGCATAAAATAATGCTGTTTTATGGAATGTATGTTGTGCCTGATCAAATAAAAAAAACCAACCCGTAATGGATTGGTTTTAGTCAGAGGTAAACACATTTATTGATTCTATTTTGGTAATAAAACTTTGTTTACCACATGTATCACCCCATTACTTTGGTTTACATCGCCGATGGTGATCATGGCGATTCCTCCATTTTCGTCGGTTACCATTAAATTTTTTCCTTTCTGCGTAATATAAATGTTTTCGCCTTCCACTGTCTTTAAAGTAGCTTTTCCCATATTCGCTTTGGCCATTTTCATCAGGTCATTCGCAGATAATTTACCTGCTACTACATGGTAAGTGAGTATAGATGCAAGCTTTGCTTTGTTCTCCGGTTTTAATAAAGTCTCCACTGTGCCCTTTGGTAAAGCATCAAATGCCTCATTGGTTGGTGCAAATACAGTAAAGGGTCCTGCGCTTTGAAGTGTGGCTACAAGATTCACAGCTTTTACTGCGGCCACTAAAGTTGTATGATCTTTAGAATTCATTGCATTTTCTACAATGTTTTTAGTTGGATACATAGCTGCCCCGCCGACCATTTTTGTTTGTGCAAATGTGTTTGTTGATAATACAACGCTAAGGATAAATAATCCTGCAATTTTAATACGTTTCATTTTTTTAGATTTGTGGTTAATGATTTATACACTCATCTACGCACATAAAAGAATGACGGTTTTGTTTTTCTAAAAAATAAAAAAAAGAGAGCGATAACGGAGTGGGGTATTCGATAATATGAAATAAATTTTTCTGTTTTCTTATTTGCATCTTAATGGCGACAATGGTTTTTGATTTCATTATTTATTTAATAAAATACTTAATCAGGTTAGAGAGAATTTGAGGAATAAAAAAAGCCTGCACATGGCAAGCTTTAAATAAAGAATAAGGGAGGATATTAATTATACCGATGCGATAATTACAATGACAACCCACACGGCAAAACCAATCCATGCCCATTTTTGTCTGTTTTTCTTAACTGCTTCATCGCCATTTATTACATAGGATAGAAGTACACCAATTAAACCTAAAAATAGTCCTAATACTAACCAACCTCCGTTGATTCCCATTGAAGGATCAGCATTCTTCATTGCTTTAAGTAGCTTTTTATTGGTGATTGTTCCATCTGCTGCAATATTATTTCTCAATTTTTTTTGACCAACTTTAAAGGTTATTTTCTTAAAGAAGTTCATTTTTTGTCCGGTAACTGCTTCGTAATCTTTTACACTAATTACAGAAAGATCCTTTAAAGAAATCTTCATGTTATTATTCATTGGAATAAAGATTGAATTTGCATTAGCCGGATCAAACGAAATACTGGAAGCTGCATTTACAGACGCGCCTAAAGTAAATGCCATTAAAAGAACAAGGAGAATTTTTTCATAATAATTAGTTTTGGTTTAAAGCTGTGAAAGTATATTAAACGAATGAGATTTAAAAGCCTTTTCCTATATATTTCTTTTGTTTTTTCTAATCTGTTTTTGTATGATGGAAACTGATCCTTTAAAAGGAATGGATTATTTGTTTGAGATTTTGGGAATAAAAAAACTGCCATCCTTATTAGAATGGCAGTTCGGTATTTTAAGATTAAATATTTTACACTGTAAATTTAATTCCCTGTGCCAGGGGTAATTTATCTGTATAATTGATCGTGTTTGTTTGCCTGCGCATATATGCTTTCCACGCGTCACTTCCACTTTCCCTGCCACCACCGGTTTCTTTTTCTCCTCCAAAAGCACCTCCGATTTCAGCACCACTTGTTCCTATATTCACGTTGGCTATTCCGCAATCACTTCCTGCCGCAGAAAGGAATGTTTCTGCTTCGCGAAGATTCAAGGTGAAGATAGAACTGGATAATCCCTGTGGTACACCATTCTGAAGTGCGATAGCCTCCTCGAGCGTAGAGTATTTTATGAGATATAATATGGGCGCAAAGGTTTCATGCTGCACGATCTCCATATCATTGGAAACTTCCGCGATGCATGGTTTTACATAACAGCCACTTTCAAATCCTTTGCCGCTCAGTACTCCGCCTTGCACGACAAATTTGCCTCCTTGTTTTTTGCATTGCGCGATAGAATCTAAATATTTTTCCACTGCATCTTTATCTATTAACGGTCCTACATGGTTTTCCTGCTTTAACGGATCACCGATCTTTAATTGCTTGTAAGCATTGACAAGTTTCTTTTTAAATTCTTCATAAATGTCCTCATGAATGATAATGCGTCGTGTGGTAGTACAACGTTGCCCTGCAGTACCTGCCGCGCCAAATACGGAACCGATTAATGCAATGTGCTGATCGGCGTCTTTTGATACAATGATGGCATTGTTTCCACCTAATTCAAGAAGACTTTTTCCAAGTCTTGCACCTACAGTG
>JBBSSE010000021.1:0-14517 GCA_038242375.1 Chitinophagales bacterium | reverse complement strand
TTGTTATCAAAAGACTTTATCCTGCTTGTTTTCCTAAGCTGCATTATTGCAGCACCAATAGCTTATTATTTTTTACATGGCTGGTTAATGAATTATAATTATCGAATCAATATTGGTGTTGGTGTTTTTGTATTATCATCATTGCTTGCAGTTTTTATTACAGTTATCACGGTTAGTTTCCAGGCAATAAAAGCGGCGGTTGCAAATCCCGTGGAGAGTTTGCGAACGGAGTAGGGAGCTATTAGCCATTAGCAATTAGCTTTTAGCATGACCTGCAACCTACGTACCTACAACCTAAAACCTATTCCATGTTTACAAATTATTTTAAAATCGCCCTAAGAAATCTTCAACGGCATAAGGTTTTCGCTTTCATCAATATCGTTGGATTAGCGCTGGGACTTGCGTGCGCTATGCTCATCATTTTATACGTAAAAGACGATTTAAGCTATGACCGGTTTCACAAAGATGTAAAGAATATCTACCGGATCACCTCCATCATGAACTTTGGCGGGCAGGAACATAAAGATGGAAACACGGGCTATTTACAAGGTCCAAGATTTACTCAAAATGTTCCCGGCATAGAATCCTTTGTAAGAGTGCAGAGCGGAACTGAAGACGTCAAAATGGGAACAGAAATCGAGTCACGGGATTTACTGTACGTTGATTCCAGTTTCTTCTCTGTATTTTCTTTTTCATTAATAAGCGGCGATTCTAAAACCTGCCTGACAGAACCACACTCCATCGTGCTAACAGCAGATGCCGCTAAAAAACAATTCGGAAATAATGACGTAATTGGAAAAACAGTGATGATCAAAGAAGACGGCGCGTTCATTCCTTATAAAATAACCGCTGTTGCAAAAAATTGCCCTCAGAATTCTTCTATCCAATTTTCAACGTTACTTCCATTTAAGGAATCTGAAAAGGATGCACTGGACAGTGATAATTGGTATAATTATTTCCTCAACACTTTTGTCGTTCTTGCACCCAGGACCAATTTACAGACGGTAGAAAATCAAATGCAAAAGTTTTATTTGAAAGATGCTACTTCCACTTTCAATAAGATGATCGAACAATATGGTGGTTGCCCCGATGCGAAAATGGGAACTTATTCCCTTCAGCCATTTACTGATATGCATTTGAGCACTGAATTGCCTCCACAAAACGGCCTTACAAACGCCAGTAATCCAATGTACTCTTATATCCTATCCGGAATTGCTTTGTTTATTTTATTTTTAATTTAACCGGGAAAAATTATTTACAAAAAAGCCTCGTTGTTTTACAATTCACCCTGGCTTCTTTTTTAATAATCGCTACGCTCATTATTTATTATCAATTCAATTATCTTACTACCGAAAAATTAGGATATGACGATTCCAATTTGGTTCTGGTCAATAAATTCTTAACGCGTGACCAGGCTAGATTACTTGAAAATGAATTGATGAAGAATCCCAATATTATTGGAGTTGCTGCTAAAAATGGAGGTTCCTCGTCAACTCTGGCAAGGGTAAACAGAGATTCCAGTATTCAGTTTGCTTATGAAACTGTTGATGAATCCTATTTGCCTTTATTAAAAATTCCAATTATCGAGGGAAGAAACTTTTCTTTAGATTATCCTGCTGATTCATCGCAATCTGTCCTGGTTAATGAGTCGTTTGTAAAGAAAGCAGGATGGAAAAATCCAATCGGTCAAATTGTAAACTTTTGGTACAAGAATAATGAAAAATACACGGTCATTGGCGTAGTGAAAGATTACCATTACAATTCACTCTACGAAAAAACAGGACCACAGTTATTCACTATGAAACCCGGAAATGATTTTGGAACAGCGTATATAAAAATAAAACCCAACACGGCAACCGGCTCCCTGAAATTTATTGCAGGCACATTTAAAAAATTATTCCCTTTAAGTCCTTATAACTATACTTTTAAAAATGAGGCGAATATTAAAAGTTATGAAGCAGAAGCTAAATGGAAACAGATCATGCTGTACAGTGCTATCCTGACCATTTTCATTTCTTGCATCGGATTGTTTGGTTTGTCTGTTCTCTCTGCTGAAAAAAGAACGAAGGAAATCGGCATTCGTAAAGTATTAGGTGCTTCAGTAAGAAGTGTGGTTACTGCTTTATCTGTAGATTTTTTGAAACTGGTACTGATTGCTATGGTCATTGCTATTCCTCTTGCCTGGCTGGCCGCCAACAAATGGTTAGAAAAATATCCTTACCGCATTAAAATTAGCTGGTGGATTTTTGCAGCCGGAAGTTTATTGGTCGTTTTAATTGCGTTGATAACAGTAAGTTTCCAGGCAATAAAGGCTGCGATAGCGAATCCTGTTGAGAGTTTAAGAACGGAGTAGGGGAGCTTTTAGCTATTAGCATGACCTACCTCCTAATGCCTAATGCCTACCACCTGATACCTGTATCATAATCGAAACACAGGTGTATCATAACCGAACAGCTTCTTCTTTTTAGCAATCATAACGCATTGATAATGAGAACAAAGGCATTTGGCTTGCTTTTTTGATCTAGTAATATCGTAAGAAAGAAATAGCCTTAATTTTGGTTATCACCATAGTATGAAGAAGTAATGCAACGAATAAATCATTTCAAATGTTTAGAAATTATTTAAAAACCGCCTACAGAAATCTTGTTAAAAACAAGGGGTATTCCGCTATCAATATTTTCGGCCTTGCCGCGGGATTAGCCTCCTGTCTGCTAATCCTATTATATGTTTTTGATGAATTTAGTTATGATCAATACAACGAAAAAATAGAGCAGATCTACCGGGTAGATGCTGATATTAAATTTGGAGGCAATCAAAATATTACCGCTATAACTCCTGACCCCTTAGGACCTGCTTTGAAAAGCGAATATCCCCAGGTAAAACAATTTGTACGTTTTCGAACCCATGGAGGAAAGTTGGTCAAAAAAGGCGAACAAAATATCCTGGAAGATAGAGTTATCCTGACGGATTCAACTTTATTTGATGTATTTACATTGCCGATGCTTTCCGGAGATCCGAAAACAGCCCTTGTAAATCCGAATTCTGTTGTTATAACAGAAAGCATGGCTAAAAAATATTTTCCTGGTACAGATTATAATCTTATTGTGGGCCAGCCGCTGACCATGGATAACACAGAACTTTACAAGGTTACCGGCGTTATAAAAGATGTTCCAAAGGCATCGCATTTTCATTATGATTTTTTTATTCCCATGTATGGGCAGCTTTCATCTAATGAAATAAACAAGTGGGTTAGTCATAATTTCAATACCTATATTTTACTAAATAAATCAGTTGATGCCACAACTATAAGTGCTAAATTAAACGATCTTGTGATGAGGCACGTGGTTCCTTTATTGGAAGGGTTGGGACCGAATTTTAGTGAGTTTGAAAAGCAGGGAAATTACTTACATTATGAGCTGATGCCTTTAAAACGTATTCACCTTTATTCACAAAAAGACGCCGAATTGGAGGCAAATGGAAATATTCAGTTCGTGACTATTTTCTCCCTGATTGCTTTATTTATCCTGATCATTGCTTGTGTGAATTTCATGAACCTATCCACGGCCCGGGCAGCAGGGCGTGCGAAGGAAGTAGGCGTGCGTAAAGTACTTGGTTCCATGCGTAAGAATTTGATCTTTCAATTTTTATCTGAATCTCTTTTGGTCAGCTTTATTGCGATGATATTCGCTCTTATAATTGCGGTAATTCTATTGCCCTATTTTAATGATTTAAGTGGAAAAGATCTTTTGTTGAAAAATCTCCTGTCTCCACGGCTCCTGACATTTTTGGTCATACTTGTAGGTTTTGTAGGAATCATGGCAGGGTTGTACCCGGCATTTTATCTATCTGCTTTCAAGCCGGTAGAAGTTCTGAAAGGCAAAGTCGCTGGTAATTTTAAAACCGGTTGGCTAAGAAGTGGCCTGGTTGTTTTTCAATTTGCTATTTCTATCTTTTTGATCATTGGGACGATGGTCATTTATATTCAATTGAATTTTATTCAGACAAAAGATCTTGGTTTTGATCGTAAACAGGTATTGGTAATTAAAAACACCCGGGCACTGGGCAAAAATACAACCGTGTTCAAGGATCAAGTACTGAAATTGAGTGGCGTGGAAAATGGAACCATAACAGGATTTCTACCCACGGCAGGTTGGAGAAATAACAGCCCTTTTTTTCCTGAGAAATCTACTGATATTAGTAAAGCCATCAGTACACAAATCTGGAATGTGGATGAAAATTATATTCCCACACTCGATATGAAGATGATTGAAGGCAGAAATTTTTCGGCTGATTTTCCGACAGACTCTTCCGGCATTATCATTAATCAGGCTTTTGCGAATCTTCTGAATAAGAAGGATCTATTGAACAGTCCGCTTTATTACATGGATGATTTTCCTAAAACGGATCTGACAAACTACCACATCATTGGCGTAGTTAAAAATTTTAATTTCAATTCATTACATGATAACATTAGTCCGTTGGTTCTTTTATTCAAGCCTCAAAATAGTAGTATTTCTTTTCGAATTAATACTAAAAATGCTGATCAGCTTATAGCTTCTATGGAACAAAAGTATAAAAATATTGCTCCGGGTCAACCTTTTGAGTACTCCTTTATGGATGAAGATTTCAATAACACCTACAAAGCAGAACACAAAATGGGCGGACTTTCCATTACATTTTCTATATTGGCTATTTTAATAGCCAGCATGGGATTGTTTGGACTGATAACTTTTGCAGCAAGCCAGCGTACAAAAGAAATCGGTATCCGCAAAGTATTAGGAGCCAGTGTTACTGACGTTTCTTCCATGCTTGCTAAAGATTTTATGAAACTGGTACTTATTGCTTCCTTACTTGCTTTTCCATTAGCATGGTGGGCAATGAATGGCTGGCTACAAGGATTTGCATATAGAATTACTATTTCATGGTGGATATTCCTTGTTGCCGGAGCGGTGGCAATTTTGATCGCTTTATTAACGCTAAGTTACCAGGCAATAAAGGCTGCCACAGCGAATCCGGTGGATTCTTTAAGAGCGGATTAAGTTGCGGGTTAAGAGTTACCAGCTATGAGCAAATAGCTAACAAACTCATCAGTAAGGATTTATTTGAAAGGATAGACAAAAAAGAAAAGCAGAAATAAAAATAATAACAAAGCCCAATGCCCGTGGCTCAAAGCTCAAAAACCATGTTCAAGAATTATTTTAAAATTGCCATAAGGAATATCAAAACGAATAAGTTCATTTCATTTATCAATTTATTTGGATTGACGATTGGATTTACCTGTTGTCTGCTCATTACTATATACATTTTAAACGAATTGAGCTTTGACCGGTATAATAAAAATGCAAAGGATATTTACCGGGTCGAAAGAACCTTTATTAATGACGAAACAAAGGCGGTATCATTAGAATTAGCTGCCGTTGCACCACCGTTTGGGCCCTTACTTCAAAATGATTTCGACGAGATCAGGGAGGCTACACGTCTTCTTTCTGTAGGTAGTGGGCCTATTAAATATGCCGATAAGATATTTAATCAGAAAAATATATTCTTTGCGGAAGCAAATATATCCAGGGTATTTGATATCTCTATGATCAAGGGCAGTCCGGAAAATGCATTGAGCGATCCGTTCTCTATCATTCTTTCAGAGGCAACAGCATTAAAATATTTCGGCGATACCGATCCAATAAATAAAGTAGTCAAGTATAATAATCAGGTTGATTTTAAAATAACGGGTATTTTTAAGACATTGCCTGAAAACAGTCATTGGCATCCGGATGTTCTTGTTTCTTTTAGCACACTAAATGTACCGGCAATTTATGGAGCTGAACAATTGAGAACCAATTGGGGGAACAATTCTTTTTATACTTATTTATTGTTACCTCCTCATTATAATCCAGCAATACTTGAAAATCAATTACCTGCCTTCCAGGACCGGCACATTTCTTCAGATGGCAGCTATAAGGCTAGTGATTATTCTGTTTTATCCTTACGCAAATTAACAGATATCCATCTTCGTTCCCATACTGATTCGGAAATTGAAATTAACGGAGATATAAAACGAGTCTATATTTTTTCGGCTATAGCCTTATTTATTTTATTAATTGCTTGCATCAATTACATGAATTTATCTTCAGCCCGTGCTGTATTAAGGGCTAAAGAAATTGGTATCCGTAAAACCTCCGGAGCAAACAGACGTGAATTGATCGCACAATTTTTAACTGAATCAGTTTTCATTGCCTGGATTGCTGCCTTGCTGGCTTTCATTCTCACAACTCTTGCACTACCCTGGATGGTGCAACTTTCAGGACAGCATTTATCCATCGAAAGTTTATTGACCTGGAAGGTATTGCCTATTATATTATTGGTGCCTTTTATAGCAGGACTCTTATCAGGAATTTATCCCGCGTTTTATCTTTCCGGTTTTCAACCTGTAAAAGTATTAAAAGGAATCATCCCAAAAAGTGGCGGCAATATTTCTTTTCAAAAGACTTTAGTCGTATTTCAATTTGCAATTTCCATCATACTTATAATCGCCACTATGATCGTATTTCAGCAAATGAATTACATTCAAAATAAATCATTGGGATTTCAAAAAGATCATATTGTAACGATGGCTTACAATTCGGGATTAGGCAATTCTTTTGAATCTTTTAAAACGGTTCTGTTATCCAATTCGAATATCAGGAATGTATCCCGTTCTTCGCGTGTGCCCTCTGGCAGGTTGCTTGATTCACAAGGATCTGAATTGAATCGTGGTGACTCATTGGCGCCTTCCAAAGCAGACATCAAATATGTAGAAGCAGATGAACATTTCATTCCGACTTATGGAATAAATATGCTGGCAGGAAGAAATTTCTCCAACGAATTCGGCTTGGATACAGCTTCTTTTCTTATCAACGAAACAGCTGTAAAAGCTCTGGGATTAAACTCAAATGAAGCCGCTATCGGAAAACAATTTCGATATGGAAGCCGGACCGGAGAAATCGTCGGCGTATTCAAGGATTTTAATTTTGAATCATTACATCAACGAATCATACCCCTTGTGATGTATGAACCTTTATTCTCAAGCACTAAGACTACAACTATTTCAATCAAAATTGCGGGGAATGTTCCTCCTGCTTTAGATCAGATAGAACAAACCTGGAAGCAGTTTTTGCCAAATATCCCCTTTGAGTATGAGTTCCTGGACGATAGATATGCGAATCTTTACAAGGCAGAAACCCGTCAAAGCAGCTTTTTTACCATCTTTTCAAGTATCGCCATTTTCATTGCCTGTCTTGGTTTACTGGGCTTATCCGCATTCGCCATTTCAAGACGCGTAAAGGAAATAGGCATCAGAAAAGTATTGGGAGCCAGTATCCCAAGTATTGTGCAAATGGTATCAAAGGATTTTTTATTGTTGGTAATTATAGCAGCACTGATTGCTTTTCCAATCGCGTGGTATGCAATGAATTTTTGGTTACAGGATTTCGCTTATCACATGCAAATCGGCTGGGGTGTGTTTGTATTGGCGGGAGTTTTTGCTTTATTGATTGCTTTATTGACGATAAGCACACAGGCAATTAAGGCGGCAGTTGCGAATCCGGTTGAGTCTTTACGGACGGAGTGACTAGAGATGAAATCACGAACTTGCTTCAGGGTTGAATCGTTGCGGACGGAGTAGTTATCGATGAAATCTCGATTATTTCGCAGATGGAGAGTTCGAGGAGGGAATAGTGAAGGTGATTATAATTAGCTCATGTGGAAAATATGAAAATATAAATTCAGCTTGTTTTTTTATTTATGGAATAGAAAAATAAACCATTATTAAACTCTTTCAATTGAAATTTGAGGATCTCTTTTGTCAAAAATTATGGCAGTCACAAAAACAGATTTGTCATCAATAAAGAAATGAATGGCATAAGGAAACTTTTCTGTGTAAGCAATTCTGATATTTCTATATCGAACAGCGAACGACCCTGGGCGTTTTTCAATTCTAAGCAGAGTATTTTTTACAGCATTTACAAATCGGTTGCTCAAACCATTTACCGGAATTTGTTTATAATACTTTTCTCCGGCTTTAAAGTCCTCTTTTGCAAGATTGGTAATAAATACGTTATACTTAAGCATCTTCGGTATCAAGGTCAGTTAAAAAGTCTTCGAGAGATGTTACTGATTGAGGATTTTTTTTCAAATGCTTTAATCTATCGTCAATTAAATCTTTTTGCCATTGAGGAATTTCTTCTAAGTCGTTGTACTTTTCAGTTATACGTTTCCATTCATCAATAGGAATAAGCACAGCTGTTGTAGTTCCATTTTTATCCTGCAAATATTGTAATGACATCGTATTTATGATTTTTTTGAACAAAAGAAATTAAGAATAAAATTCTTACAAAATTAACTGATTAATTTTTCCGTTAAAAAAGCAATAATACAACAAGATAAAAAGATGATTATAATTAGAAAAAAAATAGGTACCAAAAAATCGATTAGTCGGTAGGGGATAGTCAATCCATAAATTTTGACCGGTAATAAATACTGTCAGGAGTTCACTCTGCTCTTTTTTGATTGTTGTTTGACGGTCGGAATCTTTTTTAACCTCCGTGTTTGCTCTAAAGCTTCTGCAAAGGTAATTATGGGCTGCCGTGCAATTATTTGTTTGCCAATCAATTTGTGCTCCTCTAATAATATCTTGTAATTTTCTTTTTGTATCATTACTATATCTATTTATATTAAAAAATTTGTTCCTGAATTCTTATTATTAATTGCTTTATCAATCAGTTGACGTAAAGATAAACGAACACGGCAATAAAGTTCAAAGTTCAAAGGTCACAGATAAAAAACCTGGAACCTAACCCTTTTTATCAAAAATTATTTTAAAATTAGCTGACAAAAAATCAAGAAAACGATACCACTCTTTTTTATTAATATTTTTAAATCGGACATAAACTCAAATCAAAATTGCATCAAAAAATCCGCAGCATTTAAAATTGGAATTCCACGAAAAGGATGGAGTTCAAGCAAATCTTTATCTCCGGTAATTATACAGGAAGCATTTGCCGCCACTGCCAATTCAAGAAACTTATTGTCTTTTGAAACTCGGCAGTCGTTAATAATTTCAGTAGGTGAAAAAACACGAAGTTTAGTTCCAATCAAATTAATGATAAACAATCTTTCTTCATTTGAAATAAAGTATTTATCAAATTTTCTGCGGAATAATACTTGTATATATTCCTCTAAAACTTCCTGGGAAGAGGCGATTGTCCCTGATCTTACTGCTTTATTAAAAGCGTACCTCAATAATGAATTTGGTAATATGGAAGCACTTAATAAACAATTCGTGTCAAAAACGAAAGTTTTAATCATCTGAATTCAATATTTCATTTACTATTTTTTCTGTAAGTCCACGTTTGGCAAGGAGGTCTCCCATTTCGTCCAAAGCTGAAAAAAGATTTTCATTATCATAATTTTCTGTTACAAAATCAATATCTGCGGCAAGTTTTTCAGAAATAATTTTTTTGAATTTAGAAGAGACTATTTGCCACTTTTTTGCTGTAGCCTCATCAACTTCAATTACTATTCTTTCCATAATTTTCATTTTTATTCTTATTCAAATTTACAAATATTAACCCTTGCTCTGCTCTTTTTAATTGGGGTTTGACGGTCAAAATCTTTTTTAACCTCCGTGTTTGCTCTAAAGCTTCTGCAAAGGTAATTATGGGCTGCCGTGCAATTATTTGTTTGCCCAATCAATTTGTGCTCCTCTAATGATATCTTGTAATTTTCTTTTTGTATCATTACTATTCCTATTTATATTAAAAAAATTTGTTCCTGAATTCTTATTATCAATTGGTTTATCAATCAGTTGACGTGAAGATAAACGAACACGGCAATAAAGTTCAAAGCTCAAAGGTCATAGATAAAAAACCTGAAACCTAACCCTTTGATCAAAAATCATTTTAAAATTAGCTGACGGAAAATAAAGAAAACAATACCATTCTGTTTTATTAATATTTTTGAATTGGGCATAAATTCAAATAAAAATTTTATCAAAAAATCCGCAGCATTTAAAATTGGAATTCCACGAAAGGGGTGAAGAATCAATAAATCTCCATCTCCCGTAATGATGCAGGAAGCATTTGCAGAAGCTGCCAATTCAAGAAATTTATTGTCTTTAGGATCACGACATTCTGAAATAGCTATTTCTACATCTATTAATGCAGCTTTTGCAAGAAATCTTTTATGGCAGCAAGCCTTTTATCATGCGGTAAATATTTTTCAAACTTTAACCGGACAAAAGTTTCGGCAAACTAATCAAATGTCGAACCGAATATATCACAATGCCGGTTTCGAAAGCTTTATTATATGCCCACGTGCTTTTTGAATCAGCCAGAATATATGCGCTGATAAGAGTGTTGGTATCACAAATAAAAAGTTTAGTCATCATCTCTCAAAAGATCATTGAGGATTTCTTCAGTAAGCCCGTTTCTTTCCGCTTCAGCACTAAGGTCATCCAAAAATTTTTTATGGCTGTCGGCTGTAGCATCGTTAATCATTTTTTTCAGAGCGATGGAAACCGATTCATTAAAACGATTCTTCGTTTCAGGACTAAATTTTCCGAACGCCGTAGCTGTTGTTTCATCCACTTCAATTACAATCCTTTCCATGATCATCAATTTTATTCTGATCCAAATTTACAAATATTAACCCATGCCTAAAAATCATTTAAAAATCGATTTGAAGAACGTGATAAAAAAAGTAGATTATTTTCTTTAATCTTTCCCGAAGGTTTTTTACATAAAGCTCCTAACTATAATGACGAAATATAAATGTTTATTATTTGTTGATAAATTTAAAACACAAATAATAAATCATATAATAAATTTGACCCTCAACCATCAATTATGGCTACATCAAAAAAAACGAAAAAAAGAAATTTTAAACCAAAGGTGCAATTGTCCAACATCCGTAAGCCAACGGACATGACAGTAGAGCAATGGCAAATAGGGTTACGCAAACAGATAGCGGAGAAAACAGATTTGAAATTCTCTAACATTGGGGATGGGATTGTATTTAGCGATTATAAGGTTTATAATGCCAGCACAAAAAATAATTACAAAGTTGCGCTGCGCAGCGTTGACAATAGTTTAAATTATTGTTCCTGTTATGATTTTAAAACAAACCAGCTTGGCACCTGCAAACATATTGAAGGTCTCTTGATGTTCATACGCAAAAGACCAGGATTACGTAAAGCACTTAAACAACCTTATTCAACTACTTACAGTTCCATGTACATGGAATACCGCGGCGAAAGAAAGATTAAATTAAGAATTGGAACTGAAAATACAGCGCTGTACAAAAAATTAATTAAACCATACATTGATAATACAGAAGAACTAAATGAAAAGGGGTTTGAGAAAATAGATATCATTCTTCAAAAGGCTTTTCAAATCAATTCATCATTCCGTTGTTATGAAGATGCTCTCTCACACATCATTCAATGGCGTGAAAAGAAAGAACGCAATGAATTCTTACGCCCTTATATTAAACAAAATAAACTTCCTGAAATAAAGAGCCTTAAAGTAAAACCGTTTCCGTATCAAACAGAAGGTATCTTATTTTGTGCAGCAGCAGGAAGAAGCATATTGGCGGATGATATGGGCTTAGGCAAAACCATACAGGCAATAGCTGTCGCTCAACTTTTACATGAACACCGGCAGGTACAAAAGGTTTTAATTATTTGCCCTACTTCTTTAAAATACCAGTGGCAAAGTGAGATTGAGAAATTTACTACCGCTACCTCAATTGTAATAGAAGGCAATTACCTGAAAAGGCAAAAATTATATAACGAAGAGAATAGCTTATACAAAATTGCCAGTTACAATATGGCTGTGAATGATCTGGAAAACATTAATGAATTCCAGCCCGATTTAATTATTCTGGATGAAGCGCAGCGCATTAAAAACTGGCAAACCAAAGTATCGCAATCTGTCAAAAAATTGAAAAGCGAATATGCCATCATACTCACAGGTACGCCTCTTGAAAACAAATTGCAGGAACTCTATTCTTTGGTTCAATTTATAGATCCTTTACATCTTGGTTCATTGTACCATTTTATTTCAGGATATGAACAAACAGATGAAACAGGAAAAGTAATTGGTTACCAAAATCTTCATGAAGTAAAAGAAAAACTTAAGCACATATTATTGCGCCGCACCAAAAAAGAAGTATTAAAACAGTTGCCTTCCCGTACCGACAAAAATCTTTTTGTTGATATTACCAATGAACAAAGAGCCATTCATAATGACTATGCTGAAATGGTCATGAAGATTGTCGCACGTTGGAAAAACATGGGTTTTCTGAAAGAAGAAGATAGACAAAGGTTGATGATTGCACTTAACATGATGCGGATGGTGTGCAACAGTACGTACATTATTGACCAGGAAACCAATCATCAAACTAAGCTTGATGAGCTATTTAATATATTGGAAGAGGTAATTGCTGCAGGAGAAGAAAAAATCGTCATCTTTAGCCAGTGGGAAAGATTTACAAGATTAATCGCTATTCAGTTGGACGAGCAAAAAATAGGCTATGCTAATTTGAATGGAAGCGTACCAAGCCACAAACGAAAAGATTTATTCGACCGGTTTAATAATGATGATAATTGCCGTATTTTCCTATCAACCGATGCTGGAGGCGTTGGCCTCAACCTACAGGCTGGCTCCATGTTATTCAATATGGATTTGCCGTGGAACCCCGCAGTGTTGGAGCAACGCATTTCACGTATCTACCGGCAAGGCCAAAAAAGAAATGTAAGCATCATCAACTTTGTAGCGCGAAATAGCATTGAACATGGTATGTTGGGCAAGTTGAAATTTAAAAGGGCATTGGCAGAAGGAATATTAGACAATGGAGAGTCAAATATCTTTGTTGACGATAGTAAGTTCAATGTATTTATGAAAGACATTGAAGGATTGTTTGCTGATGAAACTATTCGCACAACACACACTGACACTGAAATTGAAGAGGCAACATCTGCAGAAAAACCCGCAGAAACCAAAGAAAAGGAAACGCCGGAATCCTATGAGGATGACGATACAGAACAAACTACTCCAGCAAAAGAACCAATGCAGCCTCAGTCATTTCAGGCTGAACCTGCACAACAATTGATACAAACTGCATCCTCCTTCTTTACACAATTGGGAAGCGTATTGTCAGATGCAAAGGCTACTGAAAACCTGTTGCAATCCATCACTAAAAAAGATGAAGTTACGGGGCAAACGTACCTGCATGTGCCAGTGGAAAATGAAAATGTCATTAAAAATGCTTTTAATGTTTTGGCAGGATTATTTAAAGGCATGGCAGAAAAGTAACATTTGATTGACCTCCAAATAAATATCCCGTATTAATAATTAGCTGTACCAATACGGAACAGCTACTGTATCAAAATCGTACAAGTTACATTTTAATTAACTTCATGAATTATTGATAACCAATAAATAGATAGGTGGCACTAATTTCCCGATAAGGTAAGCATTGGGTAACCATGTTCATGATGGTTTTCAGAAAATGAATAATCATAAAAATCATTTAATCAAATAAATCATAGTCCAGACTATGCTCAAAAACTATTTTAAAATTGCTTTGCGAAATTTGGTAAAGAACAAATCGTTTTCTTTCATCAACATTGCAGGATTATCCATCGGCATGTCAGTTTGCTTCATCATTATGTTGTTTGTGCAGGATGAATTGAGTTTCGATCGGTTCAATAAAAATGCTGACAGGATCGTTCGTGTTGTTTTCAAGGCAGATATTAATGGAGGAAAGATTTTTGAAGCCAATGTAATGCCGCCTGTTGCCGGCGCGATGAAAAATGATTATCCCGAAGTGCAGGATGCCACACGACTCCAGCGTGAGTTCAATCTAAAAGTAACCTACAAAGACAAAAGTTTTAAAGATGAAGAAATGGCTTTTGTTGACCCGAACTTTTTCAGCATTTTCACTCTACCACTTATTGAAGGTGATGCGAAGACTGCTTTGCTACAACCAAATACAGTTATCATCACGAAGAGTCTGGCAGAAAAATACTTCGGCAATGAAGACGCAATAGGCAAAACTTTATTCTTTAATGATAATCAGAATGTCTCTTATAAAGTAACAGGCCTGATTGATAAAGTGCCGGCGAATGCGCATTTTCACTTTGATCTGTTTGTTTCGATGTTGAGTTTGAATGATGCCAAATCTGACTCCTGGATGGGATCCAACTTTTTCACTTATCTATTGCTGAAAAAAGGAGCAGATTACAAAAAATTAGAAGCAAAACTACCTGGTATGGTGAAGAAATATATGGGGCCGCAGATTCAACAATCTATGGGCATCAGCCTGAATCAATTTATAACAAAGGGCAATCAATTAGGATTTGAATTACAACCGCTAACATCGATTCATTTACAGTCTCATTCCAATCATGAATTATCACCACCAGGCAATAAAACTTATGTGTATGTTTTTGGGATAATAGCTCTTTTTATGCTACTCATT
>JBBSSE010000020.1:0-14589 GCA_038242375.1 Chitinophagales bacterium | reverse complement strand
TGTTTTTTTTTATTTATAATTAAATTACAATGCGATATCCGTCAACCCCTTTCAGGGATGGGTTCTACCAACTTGCTTTCTTTACTCCTGGAATTTTACCATCAAGGGCCATGTCACGGAACATATTTCTGGACAAACCAAAATGGCGCATATATCCACGTCCCCTGCCTGTAAGCTGGCAACGATTGTGAAGCCGAACGGGCGATGCATTTTTAGGAAGCAGATCAAGACCCCGGTAATCTCCGGCATCTTTTAATGCTTGTCTTTTATCGGCATATTGCGCTACCATCTTCTCACGTTTTCTTTGCCTTGCTTTTACGGACTCTCTAGCCATAGTATAATATTATTTGAAAATTTTAAATTATTTCTTAATGTTCTTAAAAGGCATTCCCAGTTCTTTCAACAATTCATACGCTTCCTCATTTGTGCTGGCAGTCGTAACGAATGTGATATCCATACCGGTAATTTTATTTACCTTATCTATATCAATTTCAGGGAAAATGATTTGTTCAGTCACACCCATTGTGTAGTTACCACGGCCATCAAATGATTTATCATTGATACCTTTGAAGTCACGTACACGTGGAAGAGAAACCGAAACCAATCTATCTAAAAACTCGTACATATTCACACCGCGCAAAGTAACTTTAGCACCGATGGGCATATGCTTACGAAGTTTAAAGTTTGATATATCTTTCTTAGACAACGTACTAACCGCTTTCTGACCAGTAACAGTTGTTAATTCATCTATCGCAATATCAACCAGTTTTTTATCAGCAACCGCTCCATTTACACCACGGTTGATACAAATTTTTGAAAGCTTTGGCGCTTGCATAACTGATTTGTAGGAAAACTTTTTCATTAAGGCAGGTATTACATCACTTTTGTACTTATCTGCAAGTCTCGGAGTATATTTTTCTGTGCTCATTATTTAATTACCTCCCCTGATTTTTTTGCTGTTCTAACTAATTTACCGTTTTCACGTGTCCGGGTGATCCTTGTTGGCTCACTGGTTTTTGCATCCCAAAGCATTACGTTTGAAATAGCAATAGGTGCTTCCACTTTCACGATACCACCTTTAGTGTTTTGAGCCGAAGGCTTTGTATGTTTTGTAACGATGTTTACACCTTCTACAAGCACACGATCCTTTTCCGTGATTATTTCAAGCACTCTACGTGGCTTTTTAAGGTCTTTATCTTCACCGGTAATTACAACCACTGAATCGCCTTTTTTTATATTAAACTTCTTTTTGAATCTTGTCTTCATTTTGACAATATTTTGTCTTAATTAATTACTTATTAAATTCCCGGTTTTTTTTCGGGGTGCAAAGATACAATAAATATTATAATACCTCGGGTGCCAGAGAAATTATTTTCATGTATCCTTTATCGCGCAATTCGCGGGCTACGGGCCCAAAAATTCTTGTTCCTCTTGGATCATCCGCTGCATTTAACAGTACTACTGCGTTATCATCAAAACGGATATAAGAACCATCTTTGCGGCGAAGCTTGTTTTTAGTACGAACAATAACTGCTGTACTAACGGTACCTTTTTTAATAGCACTTGCAGGAATAGCATCCTTAACAGTTACTACAATTTTGTCCCCTACGTGTGCATAATCCTGTCCTGAATTTCCCAGAACCCTTATACACAAAACTTCTTTTGCGCCGCTGTTGTCTGCTACATTCAGCCGACTTTCTTGCTGTATCATTTTATTTAGCTTTGTGCCCTAAACGATGTGCATCGGGCAATAAAAACAATTTTATTTAAAATCTTTGAACGTCCGGTTTTAAACCGGCAAATATTATTTTACCTTCTCAAGAACTTCAACAAGTCTCCACCTTTTTGATTTACTCAAAGGCCTTGTTTCCATGATCTTTACCAGGTCTCCTATGTTACATTCGTTATTTTCATCGTGTGCGTGAAAACCGGTAGTTTTCTTTACGAACTTACCATACAGCGGGTGTTTCACTTTTCTTTGAACTTTAACGGTAATCGTTTTATCCATTTTATTGCTGGAAACCACGCCAGTTCTTACTTTTCTTAAATTTCTATCAGACATCTTGTTCTAATTTTTTTTTTTGATGATCCCAAAATCCTGGGACTAGTTGCGCGAATTACGAAGGTGATCCCGGAAGATGCTCCCTGCATTTTTTGCTAACCGGCTTTTACCCGGCTAATTGTTTTTTTCTTAATTCTGTTTTTGTACGCGCAAGATCTTTTCTAATATCGCGTATGGACATAGGGTTTTCCAAAGGAGAAACCGCATGAGCAAATTTTAATTTCTTAATGCGCAATTCGTCTTCAATGATTCTGTTGTTGAGATCATTCTCACTCATCTCCTTAAGACTATTTACAAATTCGTTTTTGTTTGACATGGTATTCTGTGTTTGTTACTTTTACTTTTAAACCTGCTTTTATAACAGATTTATTAAATTATGCCTGGTAATCTCTTCTTACTACAAACTTTGTTTGAATAGGAAGTTTTTGTGCTGCTAATTCAAAGGCTTCTTTAGCTACTTCCAGAGAAACTCCGTCTGCTTCAAAAAGGATCCTTCCCGGTTGAACTACTGCAGCCCAATATTCAGGGTTACCTTTACCTTTACCCATCCTTACTTCAGCTGGCTTCTTGGTTATAGGCTTGTCAGGGAATATTCTTATCCAAACGTTTCCTTCTCTTTTCATGTGACGGGTCATCGCTTGTCTTGCAGACTCAATTTGCCTGTTTGTTAACCAAACAGAATCCAAAGCCTTTAAACCAAATGTTCCAAAACTGATTGTCGCTCCACGTTTTGTATCGCCCTTCATACGGCCTTTCTGCATTTTTCTATGCTTCGTTCTTTTTGGCTGTAACATATTCTAATTATTGAGTTGTTGAGTTATTATTGTTTATTGCAGGAAGTACTATCTAAAGATTTCCCGGATTTTTTATCTATCTTCTGCCGCCGCCGCCACCGCCGCTGCGATGACCACCACCTCCGCCACCTCTTCTATCTCTGTCTCCGCCACCTCTTCTATCTCCACCGAATCCACCTCTTCTATCTCCACCTTGTACTTCCCCTTCTTTACCACCACCTGCTATCACATTCGGGTTCAAATCGCGCCTGGCCAATACTTCACCTTTACAGATCCAAACCTTAATGCCGATCTTACCATAAACTGTTTGAGCAAATACACTTGCATAATCAATATCCATACGGAAAGTGTGCAATGGTGTACGGCCTTGTTTGATTTCTTCACTACGCGCTATCTCTGCTCCACCCAAACGTCCACCTACTCTTACTTTGATACCTTCTGCACCCATTCTTAAAGCAGATGCAATAGACATTTTTATAGCTCTTTTATAATTGATTCTATTTTCAATTTGCTTGGCAATAGTCTCTCCTACTATATGAGCATCCAGTTCTGGTCTGCGGATCTCAAGAATGTTGATCTGAACATCGTCTTTTCCAACTAATTTCTTCAACTCTTCTTTAATACGATCTACTTCACCGCCACCTTTACCAATGATAATTCCCGGCTTGGAGGTATGTATAGTAATGATCAGTTTATTAAGTGTACGCTCGATAACTATTTTTGCAACACCGCCTTTGTTGATACGAGCATTCAGGTATGTCCTGATTCTATCATCTTCAATAAGCTTTTTACCATAATCTTTCGGACTTGCAAACCAGTTACTATCCCATCCACGAATGATACCTAACCTGGCTCCAATCGGATTTACTTTTTGACCCATTATTCGGTTTTTATTTATTTGTGTTTTTGTCTGAGGAATTCTCTTCAGTTTTAGCTGAAGCTTTTGTTGCTTTTGACTTAGTCTCTTTCTTCACCGTATCTTTCTTCGCTGCTGTTTTCTTTGCCGGTGCTTTTTTAGGAGCTGCTACTTCCACATCTGCAACCGAAGTTGTTTCTGCTTTCGCTTTACTCTTTTTAATACCTGCTACTGTGCTGCTGTGCACACTATCTACCACGATGGTCACGTGATTGCTACGTTTGCGGACACGATGACCACGACCTTGTGGTGCCGGACGCATACGCTTGATTACTCTGCCGCAATCTACCATGATTGTTTTAACAACCAGATCTGCATCTTCAACCTTTTCATCAGCATTCTTCTGCTCCCAATTATTAATGGCGCTCTTTAATAATTTATACATCGGAACAGCCGGATGTTTTGGGTTAAATTGCAGAATACCCAATGCCTTTTCTACCTCGAGACCACGAATCAGATCTGCCAGCAAGCGCATTTTGCGTGGAGATGTGGGATAATTATTAAGTTTTGCTACTGCTTCCATATTTATTTTATTTCTTAGTATCTGTACCCATTAATATAACATGTGGCACCGATCGGTATTTACATCTTTTTATTAGAGTGACCTTTAAAGTTTCTGGTGGGTGCAAATTCACCCAATTTATGGCCTACCATAAATTCTGTTACATATACGGGGATAAATTTATTCCCGTTATGGACAGCAAACGTGTGCCCTACAAAATCCGGAGTAATGGTTGACCTGCGAGACCAGGTTTTGATCACACCCTTTTTTGCTGTGCCGTCGTTGATGCCAAGAACTTTGTCTTCTAACTTTGCTTCTACGTAAGGGCCTTTTTTAATTGAACGAGCCATATTCTTATTTTAATTTTCGATTTGCTTTCTGCAAGCCTTATTTAATATTTCTATTGTATTAATCTGATTGGTTATCCGACCTATTTGTTTGGTAATTTCTTACCATTTTTTCTCTGGATGATCATTTTATCAGATCCTTTTCCACGTGTACGGGTTACTTCACCTTTAGCATATTTACCGGTTCTGCTTCGCGGATGTCCACCTGATGCTCTACCTTCACCACCACCCATCGGGTGATCCACAGGGTTCATCGCTACACCTCTTGTTCTTGGTCTGATACCTAACCATCTGTTTCTACCTGCTTTACCTTTGCTTTCAAGACTATGGTCACTATTAGAAACTTCACCTACTGTTGCATAACAGTTAATTAAGATTTTTCTTAACTCACCACTTGGCATTTTCATTACAGCAAATTTTTCTTCCTTATTTGCAAGCTGTGCAGATGTACCGGCACTTCTTACCAATATTCCACCCTGGCCCGGTTGCATTTCCACGTTATGAACTACAGTACCCAAAGGCATGTTTTTCAATTTCAATGCGTTACCTAATTCCGGTGCTGCTGCATCACCACTGGTGAGTACTGCTCCAACCTGGATTCCCTTTGGTGCAAGAATATATTTTTTTACACCATCAGCATAAACAACAAGAGCTATAAAAGCACTTCTGTTTGGATCGTACTCAATGGTTTTAACCGTTGCAGGTATATCTTTTTTATCTCTTTTGAAATCGATTATACGGTACATTTTCTTATGCCCTCCGCCAAGGTAGCGCATACTTCTGCGACCTTGCCTGTTACGTCCGGCTGAATGGTGTACTTTTTCTACCAGACTTTTCTCAGGAACGTTGGTAGTAATTTCTGCGTAAGCATTACCAACTCTCCACCTTGTTCCATTTGTAGTCGGTTTATATTTTCTTAAAGCCATATCGATTTATGATTTCAGATCACAGATTTTTAAATCCGCTTTCTATTATAAATATTTGTTCTTTTATTCTAATTTCAATTATACGTTATCGTACAGATCAATGCTTTCTCCTGCTGCAACAGTTACGACTGCTTTTTTCTTTGCTGATTTGCGACCAACTAATAAACCAGCTTTTGTGTTTCTTTGCTTTACTTTAGAAGGCATGGTTAATGTGTTTACATTCTCCACAGTAATTCCGTAAAATTCTTCTACCGCTTTTTTGATTTCAAGCTTATTGGCTTTCCTGTTAACGATGAAAGTATAACGGTTAAACTTTTCAGTTAATTGGTTCACCTTTTCTGAAAGTACCGGCTTTATTAAAACTTCTGACAGTTTCATGTCTTTTAAATTTACTTTTTTATGTTTTGAGAAACAGGACGGATTTTATAATTTATACAGATCGTTTCCTTTCATCTCATTTACTTCCTTACTAATATTATTCAGCTGCTGCTTCTTCTTCTTTTGTAGAAATTTCATCCCCGTCTTCAACAAATATCTTAGCCGCACTTTCAGTAAATATTACTGTATCTGCATTTACTATGTCATATGTATTGATATCGCTTAACAAAGTACCACACACAGAAGGTATGTTACGGAAACTCATATAAACATTTTCAGTGTATTCAGGCATCACAAAAAGAGATTTCCTGGCACCGTTATTCACCTTGGTGAACATTTGTAAAAACAATTTGGTAGATGGTTTCTCCATTTCCAAAGCAGCATCCTCGAGAATAACAATTTTGTTATCTTTTGCTTTACTGCTTAGGGCGCTGATTTTAGCCAGATCTTTTACTTTTCTGTTCAATTTAAAATCATAATCGCGGGGTTTTGGTCCAAAAATAGCACCACCACCTTTGTACAATGGATTACGAAGATTTCCTTTACGGCTACCCCCGGTTCCTTTTTGTTTGTGCAACTTCCTGGATGAACCCTGGGCTTCAGCGCGGGTTTTTACTTTAGAGGTGCCCTGGCGCTGTGCAGCTAAATATTGCTTTACTGCCAGCCATACCACATGACTATTTGGTTCTGTGCCAAATATTTCTTCCGGCAATTCAATTGTTCTTCCGGTTTTTTGTCCTTCTATATTTATTATATCTACTTGCATTTTATTTCTGGATTAAAACGATTGAACCATTATGGCCGGGTACAGAACCGCTTATTAACAAATAATTTTTTTCAGGGAAAATTTTGACGATTTTCAGTCCTTTTACGGTTACTTTGTCATTACCCATACGGCCTGCCATGCGCATTCCTTTAAATACTCTTGCAGGGTAAGAGGAACCACCGATAGAACCCGGAGCTCTCTGACGATCGTGCTGACCATGAGATGCCTCACCAACACCAGGAAAACCATGACGTTTTACAACACCCTGGAAACCTTTTCCTTTGGTGGTCCCAACTACAGATACGTCGTCGCCTTCGTTGAATATATCTACACCAATGGTGTCGCCTATATTTTTATCTGTTTCGCTATCGCGGATTTCTTTTACTATTTTCTTTGCCGATGTATTTGCTTTGGCAAAATGATTCTTTTCAGAGAGGAGGGTGCGGCTTTCTTTCTTTTCACCGTAGGCTATCTGTACGGCGTTATAGCCGTCAGTTTCTACAGTTTTCACCTGCGTTACAACGCAAGGGCCTGCTTCAATAATGGTCACAGCGGTCTGCTTGCCATTAGGATCAAAAACGCTGGTCATGCCAACTTTTTTTCCAATAATACTTTTCATTACTTTTATTATTATACTCAGCGCTCCAAAACTGGTTGGAGATGAGTGTTACAACTTTTATAAGAACTAAACCGGTGTTTTAAACTTCAGTATCTGAAGGCACATCGGCAATAAGCTATTACGCTTTTATTTCAACGTCAACACCTGATGGTAAATCAAGTTTTGACAACGCATCTACTGTTCTGGAACTGCTGGTATAAATATCCAACAACCGCTTGTGCGTGCATAACTGAAATTGCTCACGCGCTTTTTTATTTACGTGCGGTGAACGCAAAACAGTAAATATCTTTTTATGAGTAGGTAAAGGAACTGGTCCTGTTACAACTGCACCTGTACTACGTACTGTCTTTACGATTTTCTCTGCTGATTTATCAACCAAATTGTGATCGTAAGACTGAAGTTTTATCCTGATTCTTTGAGACATTTTTAAAGAACTTTTTTTTTACCAAATTTGTTTTTGGGAGTGCAAAAGTAAGTATCAATATTTAATAAACAAAAATATTTTTCGAACTTTCCAAAAATAAACTGAAAATAATTTCTGGCACCAAATTTTCAGGGAGTAAAACTAAAGAAAAATTATGGAAAATAACAAGAATAAATCCACGCCCAATAAGCTTTCCGATGAAATCGATTCCAAAGAAGATCAGGAAAAAATGAAACAGGAACCCACTGAAATAAATATTCCTGATGCGAAAGAAATACCGGGTCAGGAGAATATTACCCCTCCTTCTGCCGGCGAATTTGCCGATCAAACTGCTTCTTCCGCACGTGGAGAGGGAGATGATTTGTTTGACAATGAATTAGATAAAGAAATCAGGAACGATCCGGAATCAAATGTATCTAATCAGGAAAGAGAGGATCTGAGCAGAGCCGCAAATGATATGCCCGGCGACGATGAAGGTCTTCGTGAGGCTGCCCTGGACGATACAGATGAAGATGGTATGCTGCTCAATGAGGGAGGCATGGACACAGCTATCAGTGGTGATGACCTTGATGTACCAGGATCTGAATTAGATGATGCAGACGAAGCTATTGGAGAAGAGGATGAAGAAAATAATGACTACAGCCTTGGAGGAGATAATCATCCGAATAATTAATGCATTTTATAAAAATTTACGATTATTTTAATCTGCCAGGTAATAACCACATTTCAGGTAAGCGCCTTCTTTAAATGTAACGGGATGATCAATATCATGTCCCGTTTTTTCTATGAGTGTAAACTTTCTGCCACTATTTGCTAAAGCTTCTTCGTTCACCTGATAGAACTCTTCAGCGGTAATCCTCGATGTGCATGATGCCAGGATTAATATTCCTTTTGAGGCAGTTAACAGCGCACCGAGGCTTGCCAGTTGTGCATATTTTCTTTTGGCAATAGCTATTTCATTTTTTGCCTTTGCAAAAGAAGGTGGATCGATAACCACTATATCAAAAACCACTTTTTTGTTTATAAAGTTTTGCATTACTTCAAAAGCATCTCCTGTAATAGTATGAAACTTTCCTGTATAAGCATTTAAGCCGGCATTCATTTTTGCAATCTCCAATGCCTGGGCACTAATATCCACGCTTGTGACTTCTTTTGCACCATTTACGAGGGCATGCACAGAGAAACCTCCTGCATAAGAAAATACATCGAGAACCCGCTTATTTTTGGACATCTCCCCTACCTTTTTACGATTAAGCCGATGGTCTAAAAAGAATCCGGTTTTATGCCCTTTTATCACATTCGCCGAAAAACGGATTCCATGCTCTTTAAATTCTACGTTTTCACTCTTGAGTTGTCCATAAAGAATATCTCCATCCTTAAAATTTATTCCGGAGTCAGATTGCAAATTCCGGCTTAAACGCAATACAACACAGGTACAACCGGAAGTTTCCACAAGCAGGTCAAGAATTATATTCAGAAACGGGAACCAAATTCCTGAATATAATTTTAATACCATCACTTCATTATACACATCGGCGATAAGTCCTGGAAAACCATCATTCTCACCAAATATTAAGCGATAACTGTTTGTATCGGTCAGCAGTAATTCCCTTCTTTTTGAAAAGGCCTGCGCAATTTTTTGCTCAAAAAATTCCCGGTTGATGGTCGTTCCCCCGCCAAAATGCACCATTTTTATTCTGATAGGTAAATCCGGATCGTAGAGTCCAACTCCTAATACTTCATTCTTTTTTCCATCAAAAATGATGGCAATATCTCCTGCCTCTCCTTCCTTATTTATCTTGCGGATACTTTCTGAAAATATCCAGGGATGATGTTGTTGTTTCAAGATACGCTCCGCATCGGGGGTGAGTTTGACCGCTAAACGATTGGGAATTTTTTCCGGAATTTTTTCCTGGAACATACATAGTAGTGTTTATAATTTTACTGCTTTCTTCTAATGGCTGATCAACTCCATTAATTTCCCGGAAATCTTTGTGGTGATCTCTCCCGGCTTTCCATCTCCAATTAATTTATTATCAATTTTCAAAACCGGTAACACATTTTTGGTAGAACTTGTAATAAATGCTTCTTTGGCATTCTCAATATCTTTCAGGGTTATGAGCCCTTCTCTTATATTAACCAGTTGGGAAAAGTTCAGGATTTTTTTCCGGATGATTCCTCTAAGAATATTTTTTGCCGGCGTAATCACTTCGTTATTCTGTGTAATGACAAAAAAATTCGCTCGCGGACATTCGGTTATTTCCGACTGATTATGATAAAGTACATCATCTGCTTTCTTTTCTTTGATCAGACGCTGAAGATAAATTGCATATAAATAGTCGATGGTTTTTACGTGTGGTAACTGCCTTTGATGCTCATGAGTCAGCAGCTTTATTCCCTTATTAAAATCACTCTTATGGTATTCAAAAGGAGCCTGGGTAATAATGAGATTTGGTTTAGCAATAGAGTAGCCATCTTCTGAATATCCACCTGTTAAAGTGATCCGGATACCTGAATTTGGAATATTGTTTTTTTCGATTAATTGATTAATTAATTTTTTTAGCTGATCTCTTTTCAAATCTGATTTAAGATTCATTTCTGAAACGGAAAAAAAGAACCGGTCAAGATGGTCTTCTAAAAAAATTGGCCGTTTATTGATCGTTTTAAAAAAATCAAAAATTCCGTATCCTCTTTGAACAGAAAGATCCGTGATCAAAATACTTGCTGTAGCACTATCAATAAACTCTCCGTTAATTAACGTAAAATATTTGTTCATTTTTGAATTCGATTGTATTTTTTTAAAATTTCAAGTACTTTTTCCAACGGCAAAGATTCCGCTTTATTTCCATTTCTTCCAATAATTGTGTTGGCCGTAAATAAGGAATTGAGGATTGCTTCTTCTGTAGATTCTATTGCTGCCATAAAAAGCGGAGACATATTATCATTATGAACAAGGTTTGTTTGCAGCAATTCTTTTGTTGCATTATGGGGAATTCTTAAACTTGCGGCAGTTGAGAAAGCAATTACATAATCGCCACTGCCGTTAGACGCGATTCCACCCGTTTTACCCAAACCAAGAAAAGCCCGGCGGGCAAGACGTTGTAAATTCCGGCTATCCAATGGTGCATCCGTCGCCACAATGATCATACAGGAGCCATCTACATTGTTTAATAACTGGTTACTAAAGCTAAATTTCTGCAATTCCTTTCCGATAGGTACTCCGTCAATTTGTAATACTCCTCCAAAATTGGATTGAATTAAAACCCCGACAGTATATCCTCCCAATGATTCCGGTAATTTTCGGGAGGATGTTCCTATTCCGCCTTTAAAACCAAAACAAACCGTTCCTGTGCCTGCCCCCACGCTACCTTCTTCCACGGCACCCGTATCAGCAACTTTAAGCGCATGCAAAACATCTTCCCTGGAAACATGCCTGCCCCTGATATCATTCAAATAACCATCATTTGTTTCACCTACCAATGAATTTACAGAGGCGGCGTTTTCATTACCTGCCTGGCTGAAAGTATAATCGATCAAAGCATCCATACCTACAGCCACATTTAGTGTATTTGTAAGTATGATGGGCGTTTCCATATTACCCAACTCCACCACCTGCGTACTGCCTGCCAGCTTACCGAAACCATTGGCCGCAAAAATGGCCGCGGGTACTTTACTTTGAAAAACATTTCCATTAAATGGAAGAATAGCTGTTACGCCGGTTCTGATAGAATCACCTTTAATTAACGTGGTATGTCCTACTCTTACACCCGAAACATCTGTAATGGCATTTAGCTTTCCTGGCTGCATTACGCCGGGTTTAACTCCATAGTCCCTGGCTCTTTTTTTATTTTGTGCCAGCAGAAGGATCGGAAAGGAAAGCAATATACAAAGGAGGCAATTTTTCAGCATATCTAATTATTAGTAAATAATCGATAAAAATAAACATTTCATTTTTAATAGAATGGAAGTGGCATTACCGGATTCTTTTTAAAAAAAGTTAATTTGGACTTCGATCTTTTTGAAATCAGCGAATAAAATTTCATTTGAAAATTTAAATATACCACGGAAACATTAATCCCATATTATCAGGAACTGGGGTATTTGCCAACCGTTTACTCATGAAATATCTTATCAATATAAAAATCGGTCGGAACACTCTTTCCAGTCATTTCCAAAAGCCTTTTATTAAAAAAAGTTAAATAACTTCGATAAAATCCGATTAACTAATTATTAAACGTTACATTTGCTCATTATTTTTTAAACAAACAATACAATGGACAACAAAAACACAGGGACCGTAAAATTTTTCAACTCCGAAAAAGGATTTGGTTTCATTAAACACGATGATTCTTCTAAAGAAACATTCGTACATGCAAGCGGTTTAATCGATGAGATTAAAGAAAACGACAAGGTGGAATTTGACTTGCAAAATGGACAAAAAGGCATGAATGCCGTTAATGTGAAATTAATCGGCTAGATTCGATATTTTTCCAAAATGAAGGGTGGCTTTTTAGCTACCCTTTTTTTATGCCCGGAAATTTATAAATAGTATAATTTCCAGTCAAATTTTTCCGAAATTTACTATTATGGAATTACCTGATTTCAGTTCACAGGAATGGATCATCATTAATACGATCATTTTTTTTATCGTTATTACCGGAAGATATTTTTTACTCTCCGGACTTTTTTATGCTATTTTCTATATATGGTACCCGAAAAAGTGGCAATCCCGAAAAATCAATAACCGGGAATTAAAAAAAGGCCAGTTAAAAACGGAGATAAAATGGAGTATGTTATCTGCAGTTATTTTTGCAATCACCGCGACAGCAACCGTTATTCTTTGGCAAAAAGGGTACACAAAAGTTTATACTGAATTGAGCATTTCCGACTGGTGGTATTTCCCGGCAAGTCTTATTATATATATGTTGCTTCAGGAAACATATTACTATTGGATTCATCGCTGGATGCACTTTCCGAGAATATTCAGGGTTGTTCATAAGGTTCATCACGATAGTAAAATCTCTTCGCCCTTTACAGCATTTTCTTTTCATCCTTTGGAAGCTTTGTTGCAAGCGATTTTTATTCCGATATTACTCATGATCATTCCTATACACTTATATGTTATCATTGTTTTACTCACAATCATGAGTATCAGCAGCGTTGTTAATCATCTCGATATAGAAATATATCCCGAAGGAAGTCAGAATAATTTTAGTAAATGGGTGATCGGTGCCACACATCATGCTCAGCACCATCAGCGGTATAAATATAATTTCGGATTGTATTTTACAATTTGGGACCGGCTTAAAAAAACAGAAAGCCCTGATTTCAATACCCTGTTTATTCAAAAAACAAAGCACGGGGAAAATAGTTGAGATAATATTCCGAATAAATTTCTAAACTGGATCTTCATTTTCCTGGCCAGGCGAACTTGACATACGAGGAATTAATGCCGGAACTCTTTTCATATAATCAAGATAATGAGTTCCAAACTCCATGATTAATTTTTTTTCCTCAAACCGGATTCCCACGATAACGTAAAGCGTTAAGAGAATTACAGCGATCAGATTATTCAGGTAAGGGAATATAAAATAAAATCCCCAAACAACCATAATCGTTCCTGTATATAAAGGATGCCGTACATACCGGTGAATTCCCATTATTTTTAGTTCATGAACCGGCGCTTTTTCATACACAGCCCGAATACCACTTAACAAAACAAAATACTTTTTAATAGAGATAAATACGATCAGACCGCCGGGAATAATCAACAGAAGAATAGCAGGTAATTTCAACAAAGGAATATTCCACAAAAGTGGACTTAGAAAGGAATATTGATACCATAAAATAAAGGCAAGCAGTATAGTAACCAGAAGGGAGTATATCAATCTATAATAACGGGTAAGGCCATATTTTTCTTTAAAAAAAGTTTTTACTGAAGTGGCGGCTAAAACACTGTGCAGAATATAATATACAATCCAGTACACAATGAGAATATAGTGAGGAAGAGTCAAATTTTTTAAATAAAATATAATGAAATCGAAATGAAAAAATAAAAATAATTCTTTTATTCAATCTAAAGACAAAATACATGATTAGCCCTTATATTTGTTATCTAAAAAAATATATGATGCTAAAGAAAATTACCCTATTTGCAACAGCGGCCATATTAACATGCTCCGCCTCATTTGCACAAACGAATAATAAATTAGACCTTAAAAAAGGACAAAAATACTTAGTCGAAAATAAAACAAGTACTCAAAGTACCACTGAAGTACAAGGTCAGTCTATGGAAGTAAACATAGATGCCACTACCTCTTACCAGATTGAGGTTACGGATAGTAAGGACAATTTATACAACCTGACGAATACGATCAAAAAGGTAAAAATGGATTTGACCCAAATGGGGCAACAGGTTAATTTTGACTCCGATAAAAAAGAAGATCTCGATGGACCTATGGGAAGTACTTTCAAGGCCTATTTAGGTGTTCCTCAAAAAGTAACCATCAATAACCAGGGAGACGTAATGACCGATACCGCAAATACTGCAGATAAACCAGCTACACCACTTGGTGATTTTGAATCTACAGGATTTGGAGCCTCCATGGCTTTCCAGACTTTACCAAAAGATTTAAAAGTAGGTCAAACATGGAAGGGAAGCAAAACAGCAGATGGAACAATCACAAATACAAACTATATAGTAAAAGCCATTAATGGAGATCTTGCCACCCTTACTTTGTCCGGCGATATGGATATAGATAAAAAAATGGAACAAATGGGAATGGAAATGACTGCCAAATCAAAAGGAAAATTTACAGGAGAAGAGGTAGTGAACACTAAAACAGGTGTCATTCA
>JBBSSE010000019.1:0-14920 GCA_038242375.1 Chitinophagales bacterium | reverse complement strand
GATTGCACATCGGGGTTTCCGGCAGCATGGTTTTAAATTCAATAACTAAAATCGGAAAACCCCGCTGCAACACAAACTCCGAACTCCGAACTCTGAACTCTGAACTCAGAACTCCGAACTCTGAACTCTGAACTACGAACTCCGAACTCCGAACTCCGAACTCCGAACTCTGAACTCTGAACTCTGAACTACGAACTCCGAACTCTGAACTACGAACTCTGAACTCCGAACTCCGAACTCTGAACTACGAACTCCGAACTCTGAACTCTGAACTCTGAACTACGAACTCCGAACTACGAACTCCGAACTCCAAACTCCGAACTCCGAACTCCGAACTACGAACTCCGAACTCTGAACTCCAACTACGAACTCCGAACTTTGAACTCCGAACTTTCGGGAATTATTCATCTAAGTGATTATTATTAATGATTGTATTATTTTCTACATAAAGCTTATTGACTATTGTCATAATAATGGCTACAATTGGTGAAGCAAGCAATACACCCCAAAAGCCTCCAAGTAACCCCATTGCTATCTGGCCGAAAATGACAAGGGCCGGCGGAAGATTCACCATTTTCTTCTGTATCAAAGGTTGAGTAACGGCACTTTGGACTATCTGGATAAAAGTATATAAACAAATAACCAGTATGGCAGTGGTTGTTCCTTGCATTAATCCGATAAGTCCGGCCGGAATGAGGGCGATTATCGGACCGAAATTAGGGATGAAATTTAAAACCCCTGCTATTAATGCCAGCGTAATGATCATGGGCATTCCCAGGATCCATAATCCTAAACCGGTAAGGATAGCGATAAATAAAAATCCAAACAATTGCCCTTTGATCCATTTCTTCAAAACAGAATATAGCTCATCGAGAAGGGATTCTCCTTTTTCCTTTGCAGACCCAGGCAATAATTTAATAATTCCTTTTCGATACGTTTGCGGTCCGGCGATAAAAAACATAGTGAGCAATAAGATGATATACAAATCACTAATAATTCCAAAGCTGGAAGAAAAGAATTGTCTTGCCATTGAAATTGTTTTTTGGGAGTTCCCCGAAAAGTCAAGATAATCAATCACTTTTCTTCCAATCCTGCTTTGTTGTAAATAAGCTTTTCCATTTTCAATCGTTTCGGGTAAACTATCAGACAATTCTGAAATCTGGTTTTGAAGCCTTGCACCCACAAACCAGAAAAATGCTGTGAGCAATAATATATTTACTCCAATCGAAACGGCCAATGCCCAACCATGCGATATTTTTAATTTTCTCTGAAAGAAATCGGCGCAGCCCAAAAAATAAATTGCTAATAAAGTTGCTGCGATAGTTAAAAGCACTACGCTGAAAAGTGTTTTAAACAGCAATATTAAAATGATAATCAGGGAAAATATGCATCCTGTTATCCATACCTTTTTTGTAAACTTAAAATTTCTTTTCGGCGACGAAGACGAGGTCAAGGGCATAATGGTGAGGTTATAAGAGTGGATGAGTGTAGGAATGTTTTTATCGTAGCTGCGGGAAAATTGAAATGCAAGTTTTCAAAAAACATAATTGGAGAAGCAAAGATTATGCTTGTTTTTTTTACAATTCAGCCCTCCAACCATTCGACAATCCAGCCATTTAACCATTTAACCATTCAACAATCCAGCCATCCAACAATTTAGCCATCCAACAATTTAGCCATCCAACAATCCAACAATCCAACCATCCAACAATTCAACAATTCAACCATAAGTGCACTCCGAAAACCCGAAAAAAAGAATTGGCTAAAAGTCAAATAAAATGTATTTTCTCCAGGATGCTTTCCGCAATAAACCTTGAAGCAGCTTCACAAAAATCAAGTCCGGAATAATCAGGATTATACCCTCCGATATAAGGTACAGCCATCATATAAATCCGATCGTTATAACCTCCGAATTCATCCAGCACCTGGAAGTTGTCGTTGATAGCAATGCCAGGCACATTCAGATAACAACCGTTTTCGTCTATAATTACCTGTTCGTTTCCTTCTTTTTTTTCTTTGGCTGCATTGGCAGAATTGCGGAATTTTATTTTCGCCGGACTAACTGTTTTTTTGTCAATGAGGCTTTTAAATGGCAGACTTTTTAAGGATAAATGAGGTTGTCCTACTGCATCAATATAGGTCTTAAAATGAATTGATTTTTTCTGATTCGATTCATCTATATAAGTATAAACTGCTCCCATTTCATCACCGGGCTCTACGTAACTATCCTCTCCAACGGCTATAAGTTCAAGAAGCCCCGCTTTGTGCAAGGAAAGCATTTCTTCCACTGAAGATTGAGGCAAGTAAGCTATGACGATTGATATCAAAGGGTGCAATGTTTTATTGAGTCGTAGCATGTCTTCTGCTGAGAAATATTTCGCCGGATAATTCATTATAAAACTCAATACGCCCAGCATTTCTTTCCAGTAAATAGATTCTTTCTTATTGATAGACTTTTCTGCTTCTACATACTCTCCGTATAGAAGATCAAAAGCATCTACAGATTCGCGCAATGTCATAGCGAAACCCACAAATTCTTCCATGTTCATTTTTCCGATCTTCTCATAAAAGTCAGGATCGTTTTCTTTTATTGGGTCCATAAAACTTTTTTCAAACACAAAATCTAATAAGAGAAATCCTTCATTTTCGTTCTTGTTATTTTCTATTTCTTCTTTTGAAAGTAGTTTCCCTTTTCCCAGATGCGAGTTTTCCAAATGAAAGCGCACAACAGGTAGCATTCCCTCTCTCGAATGCATGATTATTTTAAAACCATCGCTATTTTTTGATAATTTGTAGGAGATTTTGCCGTCAGCGCCCTTTACAAATTCACCATTATGACGTGCGAGCGTTCGAACCGCATCAATAGCGGTAAGGGATGACCCGCGGATAGCAACCGGGTGATTCATTTTAATAGCCATTTTCGAAGGTGGATAAGGGGAGTCAAAATAACCTGGCACTAATCCTTCATGTGTTATTGGCCAGAAATGGCCTGTACAAAGGATAGCGTAATGAAATAGTTGAGACTTATTTTTGTTCGTTATTACCTGCACCATTTTTTCTTCCGGATCGTCTATAACATCTTTTACCAATTCTTCCCGATGAATGGTCACTTGTACGCCCTTGTCCTTTGCTTTCTTCTCCATCAGATGAAACTGGTCACTTAAATATTTACCGAAAAGTAAACGGGGTACTACTTTATAGCTATTAAATTCATCTTCATTAATATTAAATTTTTTCAGCGTTTCAGGTTCCAGATGTTTTATCCACTCCGTTAATGTAGTTTCTAACTCCGGAATTTCATTTCCTGAGACGTTGGTAATGTGTTCTACATCTGCACCTTCGGTACTGTATGGCATCCCCGAACCGAGTTCTTTTTTCTTTTCAAAGATGTCTATTTCAATATCAGATACATTCGAATCTATTAGTCTTTTGAAGACAAACAAACCGCTCGGACCTCCTCCAAGAATCGCAATTCTTTTCATAAACAATAAACAGGTATTTTTTTAATAGATGGAATTTTATTTTATCAGACAATCCGTGTGCCGCAATACATGTTTAAAATTTAAGCAAATGAAATAGAAAAATAATTATTATCTCTTGGCATATTTGTTGAAACAAATTTCAATCTGACCCCTTGAATTCTTCCTATAACGTGTACCTGTTGAAATCTGTGATGAAAAATTGAATATTCATTTCAAATAATAAAACTATGAGTTCAAAATCTTTAATGAGCATAATTGACGATCAGCAATGGTTGGAAGATGCGGGAGAAGCTATTCAACCGGTTATTTTAAATGCATTTAAAGCCGGTGGAAAAACAGGAAATAATATAAAAAATATCCTGCATGGTAAATGGGTTGGTCATGCTCTCCACCCAATTATAACTGATGTGCCCATAGGCGCGTGGACAGCCGCTGCGGTTTTGGATACATTGGAATTATGCGGTAGCGGAAAGTACAAACCGGGAGCAGATGCGGCGATTAACGTAGGGCTTGCCGGTGCAGCAGGTGCAGCCATTACAGGAATAACAGATTGGACAGGTACTACGCAAATAGAACGAAAAGCTGGCCTCGCACATGCGATACTCAATATTGGAGCAACCGCACTCTATCTTACATCTGCAATTCTTCGAAAAAACGAAAAATCACGCAAAACGGCTATTTCCCTTTCAATGCTTGGTTATTGCATCACTACGCTATCGGCGTATATTGGTGGCAACCTCGTTTATAATCAACAAATGGGAGTTAATCATGCCGCTTCGCCTGATGGATTTCCAAATGATTTTGTAGCAGTTTGCGGGGAGGATGAGTTACAGGATAACAAGATGAAATGCGTACGCGCTAATAAAGTGAATGTATTGCTCGTCAAAGAGGATAATAAAATCTATGCAATAGCCAATACCTGTAGTCACATGGGTGGGCCACTTGATGAGGGTGAATTATTGGATGATTGCAAAGTACGTTGTCCCTGGCATGGTTCCGTTTTTTCATTTAAAGACGGAAGTGTTGTAGATGGACCTGCGACTGAACCTCAACCAGAGTTTGAAGTACGCATCAGGAATGGTCAAATCGAAGTGAAATTGAAGCGGGATGAATCCACTAGTTATGTTGCTCCTGAAGAATGATAAACTGATTCTTATTAATGTGGAGAAATTTGGAAGTTCCATAAAGAGGTTGATGTAACCTCTTCTTTGGCAAAATAAAGTTTTTAAATTCCGATGGCTATCGGAAGTAAAAAAATGCCTTTGAAACGTAACGAAGTGAAGTCCGTCCCGGATGCAGCGGTAGTATCATTCGATTAAAGAATGTCTTAATTAAAAATTGACCTGGTAAAAGATATTTAAATAAAAATGATATTTAAATACATTTTGAATTAGCAGATTCATTCAATAACAAAGAGCCTTTTTGCAAAGGCTCTTTGTTATTGAATGTTCTCCGGGATGTATCCCGTTTAATACTAAATCTCCCAATTTATCCTTCATCTTCATCTTTTTCCGCTGCCTCGATATTAATAGAAGACTCTGCGACCTCGGTCAGTTTTTCATCTGCTTGTTTTTCTTCGTTCAAGGTTTGCTCAAGTAAATTCATAATCTCTTCTTCTCCCAGGATCTTTGCAAAGGCACGCATCGTACCATAAGTAGCAATTTCATAGTGTTCCACTTTCTGTCCTGCTGCTATAATTCCTGCATCCCGGACAACACCATCTTCGGTAGTTTCCATAATTTCCTGGGCTTCTCTAATCAGGCCGTCCATGGCTTCGCATTTTTTTGCCTTGGCAGGTTTACCCATTATTTCAAAAATTTGCTCACATCGGGCCACATGGTTTATTGTTACCTCAAGATGAGATTCCAAAGCCTCTACCAATTCTTCTGTGGTAGCTTTCTTTGCCATTTTGGGAAGTGCTTTAGTCAAAGCTTTTTCTGCCCAATAAATGTCCTTGAGCATGTCTTCAAATAATTGTCTTAATCCATGCGCTACACTACTTCCGGAATTTTTGCTTCCGGATTTGTTCGAGCTGTTTGCCGGCGTCTTTTTAGCTGGAGTAGCTGTTTTTTTTGCTGCTGATTTCATGTTTAAATTGTTTTAGTGATTAATTTTCGAATAGATATTCAGAAAAAGTGCCAAATTCTTTTTGTTTGCGATTTGGGAATACCGGTAATCCACACAGGCATTATTTAATCTGTTTGAGAAGAATATTTTATTTAAAGTCATAATTGATAATAATAAATCAATCATGAAATTTTTCCACATTACACAATTCTAAAACTGCGTTTTGTAGAAATTTTTCATCAAATTAATATACAGTTTGTATATCCATGTTTTTTTTCCGTATTTCCTCAAGTGGCATGTTATTGGTTTTTGCAACAGTATCTGCTTGAGTAAAATTGTTTATGAACTTTTCTTATTAACCCTTAAAAAAACTAGTATGGAGCTAATTTGTTTTAGTCACATCAGGTGGAATTTTGTGTTTCAACGTCCACAGCATTTATTGACAAGATTTTCGAAACATCATCACGTATATTTTGTTGAAGAACCCATTTTTAATGCAAGTAAAAATGAGTATAAAATGGAGCAAAGTGAAGACTATCCGAATGTCTTTATCGTAGTTCCACATTTAACGGATGAAACATCGGTTGATAGCCGGAATCTGATTTTAAAAGAACTTTTAAATTCATTAATTATTAATGAAGATATCGGGAAATTTGTTTCCTGGTATTATTCTCCCATGGCACTTGCCTGGAGCGATCATCTTTCTCCTGAATTGATCGTATATGATTGTATGGATGAGTTGTCTGCCTTTAAATTTGCTCCGGCGGAATTAAAAAATATTGAAAAAGAATTGATGAGCCTGGCAGATATTGTCTTCACAGGAGGCCGCAGTTTATTCGAAGCAAAAAAGCACTTACATCACAACATCTTTTGCTTCCCGAGCAGTATTGATAAAGCTCATTTTTCCCTGGCCAGAATAATCAATGAAGAGCCGGGCGACCAAAAATCGATTCCTCATCCCCGACTTGGTTTCTTTGGAGTGATTGATGAAAGATTAGATATTGACCTGATTGACAAAATTTCTGATCTGCGTCTTGATTGGCATATTATATTGGTAGGACCTGTTGTAAAAATAGATCCGGCGACGCTTCCGCAAAAAAAGAATATTCATTATTTAGGAGGTAAAAATTATAAAGAACTTCCCGTTTATTTAGCTGGTTGGGACATTGCCATTTTGCCCTTTGCAAAAAATGAATCCACCCGGTTTATAAGTCCCACAAAAACACCTGAATACCTCGCCGGAGGAAAGCCGGTTATTTCCACCTCCATTACAGATGTCGTGAATCCATATGCCATCAATGGTCTCGTGGAAATAGGAGATACGGCGGAAGATTTTATTCTGGCAGCGGAAGGAATATTTAAGAATGATATTCCGGAAGTGCGGATTAAAAATGCAGATCAGTTTTTATTGAATAATTCATGGGACGAAACATGGAAAGAAATGAATAGAACAATTAAAGAAACTCTCGAAAGAAAAGAACAATTCCTTAACCCTAAAAAGACCGCATATGTTTGATTATTTGATAGTAGGCGCCGGCCTTGCCGGTGGAGTGCTCGCTGAGAGACTAGCCACAGTGGAAAATAAAAAAGTATTGCTCGTAGAAAAAAGACATCATATTGCAGGCAACACCTACGATTATTACAACGAAGATGGCTTGCTCATCCATAAATACGGACCACACATTTTCCATACGAACAGCAAGGATGTTTTTACTTACTTAGGTAAATTCACAAAATGGCGGCCGTATGAACACCGCGTGTTAGCAAGTGTAGATGGATTATTGGTTCCTATTCCCATAAACCTGAACACCATCAATGAATTATATGGATTGCATTTAAATAGCAGTGAGGTGGTTGGTTTTCTGGAATCAAGAGCGGTAAAAAACGGAAGGCCGCAAACTTCCGAGGATGCTGTAGTAGCTAAAGTCGGACGGGAACTGTATGAGAAATTTTTCAAGGGATATACTAAAAAGCAATGGAACCTGGACCCTTCAGAATTAGATGCTTCTGTAACATCGCGCATACCTACGCGCAGTAACCGGGATAACCGCTATTTTACGGATACCTACCAGGCGATGCCTTTACATGGTTATACAAAAATGTTTGAAAAAATGTTGCATCATCCAAACATTAAAGTGATGCTCAATACGGATTATAAGGAGATAATAAAAGATATTCCATTCAGGAAAATGATCTATACAGGCCCTGTCGATTACTTTTATGATTATTGTTACGGAAAGTTGCCTTACAGGTCTATTGATTTTCAATTTGAAACGCATGACAAGGAAGTTTTCCAACAAACAGGTACGATCAATTATCCAAATGAGCATCCATACACGAGGATCACAGAATTCAAATACCTGACTGGACAGCAGAATGGAAAAACCACGATTGTATATGAATATCCTACGGATGAAGGAGATCCATATTATCCTGTACCGCGCCCTGAGAACGCACTACTTTATAATAAATATCAACATCTTGCCAGCCAGGAAAAGAATGTGTTTTTTGCCGGCCGGCTTGCCACCTATAAATATTATAACATGGACCAGGTAGTAGCACAGGCCTTGTCATTGTTTAAGAAATTATACCAACCTGAACCTGAATTTCATTTAAATGGACACAAAATGCCGATTATCGCATCCTGAGTTATGGGGTGGGCTGGAATGTACCATCAACAGAATTGGTGATACTTATCGTGATCAGCTCACGTATGCAAATCATTATGAGCGTGTAGATGATATTGAAAAAATAGCTTCCCTCGGGATCGGGAAATTGCGCTATCCCATTCTTTGGGAACATCATCAGAAAGAGGAAGGACAGAAGATTCACTGGACAAATACTAAACGGCAATTAGAAAAGATCCGCTCATTTAATATGACACCAATAGCGGGTCTCGTCCATCATGGAAGCGGCCCGTTGTTTACAAGCATTTTGGAAAATGATTTTGGAGAAAAGCTGGCACAATATGCCGGTAAAGTGGCTGCCGAATTTCCCTGGGTAGAATTTTACACGCCCGTAAATGAACCTTTGACAACTGCCCGGTTTAGTGGTCTTTATGGTCACTGGTATCCGCATCATAAAAGTGATGAAAGTTTTTGTCTTATTTTTTTAAACCAGCTCAAAGGAATCGTACTATCCATGCAGGCTATCCGTAAAGTTAATCCTCATGCTAAACTGGTACAAACAGAAGATCTGGCCAAAATTCATAGTACACCAAGATTGGCTTATCAGGCAAGGTTCGAGAATAATCGAAGATGGCTTACCTATGATGTGTTATGTGGAAAGGTAAATGATGAACATCCTTTGTGGGACTATTTCCTGTCAAATGGAATAAAGGAAGAAACCCTTGGATTCTTTATAAAAAATCCCTGCATTCCGGATATCGTAGGATTCAATTATTACATTACTTCAGAAAGGTTTTTAGATCATAAGATTGAAAATTATCCGTCATGCAATTATGGTGGTAACGGGCAACATACCTATGCGGACGTAGCTGCAGTAAGAGTGATCAAACCGCATGGTTTGAAGAAGTTATTGATAGAAGCCTGGGATAGATATCATTTGCCCCTGGCACTTACAGAAGTGCACATGAATTGCTCGAGGGAGGAACAAATGAGATGGTTCAGTGAAGCCTGGCAAACTTGCACTGGTTTAATAAAAGAAGGATTGGATATAAAAGGTGTGACTGCATGGTCTCTGTTAGGAGCCTTCGATTGGATTAGTTTGTTGGTTAAAGAAGAGAAGAATTATGAAGCAGGTGTTTTTGAACTCAAAGAAAATTTATTGCGGCCAACAGCTATGACAAAACTACTTCGTTCACTTTCAGAAAAGGGAGATTTCGATCATCCTGTTTTAAAAGAAAAAGGATGGTGGCACCGGAGTTATCCCGCTTCCAAAAATATCTTTATGAACAAGACAGATCAACCGCTTTTGATCCTTGGCAGCGAAGGCACATTAGGAAACGCTTTTGTACAAAGTTGTCTTAAAAGATCTATCGGCCATAAGGCATTAAGCAGGCAGGAAGCGGACATTACAGATAGTGCTCAAATAAAAATGGTGATTGAAAAATATCGTCCATGGGCTGTTATAAATGCTTCGGGCTATGTGCGGGTAGATGATGCGGAGGAAGATATAGAGAAATGTTTCCTGTTGAATACATATGCACCCGCCGATCTGGCAACACTTTGCAGCAGATATGGAATTCAGTTGTTGAACTTCTCTACCGATCTTGTTTTTGATGGAAAAAAATTAAATCCTTATGAAGAAAATGATCTTGTAAAACCCTTGAATGTTTATGGCAGCAGTAAAGCAGAAGGGGAGAAGTTGGTGATGGAAAATTTCAATGATTCGCTCGTTATACGCACCAGTTCCTTTTTTGGCCCCTGGGATAAATATAATTTTGCCTATCACGTGTTGGAAACCTTATCTATGAAAAAGGATTTCAAAGCTGTCAGTGATATGACCATTTCACCCACTTATGTGCCGCATCTTGCAGATACTTCCCTGGATTTGCTTATTGATGAAGAAAAAGGAATCTGGCATCTGACAAATGAAGGCCATGTTTCCTGGTATGATTTCGCCGTGGAATTAGCAGAACGAAATGGCTTTAATAAAAACAGGATACTGTCCTGCAGCCAACAGGATATGCTTTGGCCTGCAAAACGTCCTGTGTATAGTGCCATGCATTGCAATAGAGGCATTCAGCTTCCCTCTTTGGAACAGGCAATGAGTCAATATGTAAATGAAAAATCCTTCTGATTATGCCTGGAACAAAGTTTATGTTTTCAACGGGAATAGAAAATAGTTATCCAACCATAGCCTTGCCGGATGGAACGATTAAAAGAGTGGATGAAATGGAAAAATGCGGTCATTATACGCATTGGGAAACAGATTTTCAATTAGTAAAGGAAATGGGTATCCGGTACCTCAGATATGGGCCGCCTTATTACTCTGTTAATTTTGGTCCCGGACAATATAATTGGGATTTTACAGATATGGTCTTTAACCGCTTAAAGGAATTAAGGATTATTCCCATTGTCGATCTTTGCCATTTTGGTGTTCCTGACTGGATAGGGAATTTTCAAAACCCGGATTTTCCCTCTTATTTTGCAGAGTATGCAAAAGCCTTTGCAACCCGGTTTCCTTATTTACAATTATACACGCCGATCAATGAGATATTTATTGCCGCTATGTTTTCCGCTCAATATGGCTGGTGGAATGAACGATTACAGTCAGAAGAAGCCTTTGTCAATGCTTTAAAAAATATATCCAAAGCCAATGTAATGGCAATGCATGAGATCTTAAAGATTCAGCCGGAAGCTACCTTTATCCAAAGTGAATCTTCTGAATACTTTCATGCTATGGAACCTCAAGCCTCGCCGCTTGCAAGTTTTTTGAATCAGAAGAGGTTTTTATCCCTTGATCTTACCTATGGTTATCCCTTGAATGTTACGATGTATGAATATCTTTTAAGCAATGGGATGACTAAAAAGGAATATCAATGGTATAGAGAAAATCAGGTAAAGGCAAAGTGTATTATGGGCAATGATTATTATGTAACCAATGAGCACATTGTACATCCTGACGGCCATACACAGGCCGCCGGGGAAATCTTCGGTTACTACGTGATAACGCATCAATATTACCGGCGGTACAGGCTGCCCATAATGCATACTGAAACAAACATCCGCATGCCCGCCAGTAAAGAATGGCTTTTAAAACAATGGGCAAATGTACACCGGCTCAAACGGGATGGAATTCCCATGGTTGGTTTTACCTGGTATAGCCTCACGCACCAGGTAGATTGGGATTCCGCTTTAAGAAATGATGATGGTATTATAAATGAATTAGGACTTTATGATCTGGATAGAAAGATCATGCCGGTGGGAGAGGCGTATAAAAAACTGATAGCACAATGGAAAAATATTTTAAATGAAGAAAGCTATGGATTGATTTTTCAAAACTGGTATTAAAAATAAAACCCGTTTTTAATTATTAAAAACGGGTATTGAAAAAAGAACGGGGCAATGATTTAGATTTAGCGCGTAAAAAGTGTTTCTTTTTTAATGATATCGGCAGTGAAAGCATTAAATAATTCTTCGCATTTAATAGTACTTTCAGATGACGGGGTTGATTTTACATACGTGAATTCAGATTGCGAAACAGTCTTATAAAAAAGAAGCTTCGTTTCTTTAAAATTGTCTGGCATATTTTTATTGAAAAAGGATGTTTTTAAATTTTCCATATAGGGGGTTTTATGGATAGAGAGCAAAATCCTTTCCGTTTTTACTATTAAAAAAGAGAATTCAATAAGATCAATCATCTCATATTTAATGCCTTAATTTAAAGCATATTGGAAAATGTTCAATATAATTTAATAAAAATCCATATCTGAAAATCGGACCAGTTTGTAGATAATAATCCCTGATTTTTTATTTAATAAATTCTGTTGTCTATTTTATTTCCCATTTGAAAAGACAATAAGGGTTACGGGCCTTCAATAAATCCGGTACGTTTTTAACAATGTTCCATAAAAAAATGGTATGAAAAGAGACGGTGCAAATATCAGCCTTTGGCAAAATAATATAGAAAACTATGTTCCTGAAATCTTTAGCAAAAAGGAAGTGTACAATGTGGTGATCGTAGGCGGGGGAATATCTGGTGTCACAACTGCCCAGTTACTTCAAAGAAACGGAATGAAATGTTTGTTAGCCGAGGCGCAAACCCTGGGGTTTGGAACCACCTCAGGTACAACAGCCCATCTCAATACCCTGATAGATCTTTCCTATTCGGAATTGGAAAAAAAATTCGGAGAAGAAAATGCAAAACTTGTTTTAAAAGCTACGCGGGAGGCCATATTGTTTGTCGAAAAAAATGTAACCGAATATGGAATAGATTGTGATTTTAAAAGAAAGTACGGTTATCTCTTTTCTCAAACAGATAAACAAACAGAAGAATTGAATGAAATATATGAGGCCTCTCTCCGTGCCGGATGCGAGGTGGTATATGCAGATGAAATTCCCATTCCTGTTCCATTTGAAAAAGCTTTAAAATATAATGACCAAGGCCAGATACACCCCATCAAATATGTGTTTGCTCTCGCACGTCAGTTTGAGAAATCCGGAGGTCATATATTGCAACAATGCAGGGTTTTGAATGTGTCCTCCACGGATGCTGATTTACTGGAAATAGAAACTACCCAAGGTACCCTCAAGGCACATAATGTTATTTATGCTACGCACATTCCACCGGGAGTAAATCTCCTTCATTTCAAATGTGCACCTTACCGGACATATGCCATGGCCTGCGTGCTGGAAAATGATCAATATCCTGAAAGTGTCTTATACGATATGTATGATCCGTATCATTATTATCGAACGCATGAAATCAATGGACAAAAATTTTTAATCGCAGGCGGCAATGATCATAAAACGGGCGAGGAGCCCAACACAGAACAATGTTTTTCAGTATTAGAAGCGTATCTAAGAAAATATTTTTCCATTAAAGAAATTGCCTTTAAATGGTCTTCCCAATTTTTTGAACCGGTTGACGGATTACCTTATATCGGACATCTTCCGGGAAATCCGTCGAATGTGTATGTTGCAACTGGATACGGGGGAAATGGAATTACATTTAGCCAGGTGGCCGCTCAATTACTCGCAGATATGATTATGGGTAACCACAATGAATACGAAAAACTTTTGGAACCATCAAGAGTGAAACCGGTTGCAGGTTTTAGCAATTTTTTGAAAAATGCTGCCGATGTGGTTGGGCATTTAATTTCCGCTCCGTTTGATGGAGAAGAAGTAAAAGAAATTGCGGAAATAGCTCCAGGTGAAGCCAGGGTGATTATTAATAACGATAAAAAGCTGGCGGTTTATAAAGATGAAAAGGGAAAGATTTATTCTTTGAATCCTGCTTGTACACATATAAAATGCACTGTTGCTTTTAATAAAACGGAAAAAGTTTGGGAATGTCCATGTCACGGTTCCCGTTTTTCAATCGATGGAGAAATGTTTACAGGTCCTGCTCGGAAAGATTTAGAAAAGGTTGATTTAAAAATCTGACACATTCATAGATTAAATGAAAATGAATATCCCTAAATGTTCCGATGAAAACAATTAAATGGATTTGAAATTATGATTGTTAATTACATTGAAAAAGGATGGCAGATTGTAACTCAAAGAGCTCACGGAATCCTTGCGGTTCAATTTGCAGCTCAGTGGAAAAATTCTGAACGTCCTGAGCGATGGACGGAAACTCTTTTGGCGATAGCCGAGCATGATGATGCAGAGGTAGAATTGGGAGGCGAAAACTTGTTGACCAGTAACGGCGGCCCTTTGAATTATGATATGAAAGTATTTGATCTGGCGCATTGTGAGAAACTTTCCTTGCTCACAATTACAAAGAACAGGTATATCGCTCTGCTCACTTCCTTACATATGGAATTTCTTTACAGAAAGGACGCTGAAAAAAATTCGCAGGCGAAAACGTTTTTAAATGACCAAACTATTCTCCGAAAAGAATGGATGCAGGAATTAAATATTACTGAAATAGAGGTGATGCGTATTTATGACCTGGTAGAATGGTGCGATGCCTGTTCACTTTTACTTTGCAGGAACCAGGTACAACCTGAAGAACGTAAAATGGAAATAAGTACAGGACCAGACAAGAAAAGATACTCGCTGGCTCAAACGGGTGAACAAAAGATCACTATAAAACCGTGGCCTTTTGAAACAGAAAAATTTGTTGTAAATTTTGAATGGAGATTAGTCGAACAGTTGCAGTTTGGCACTTCCGCTGAATTTCGTAAAGCATTTTTAAAAGCTACCATAAATGTAACAACCTGGGAGGTGGTCAGGGAAACCATAAAAAAGAAAAAGAACAAAGTCTAAAACCAGGATATGTTGCATTAAATCTTATGGATGATTGCAGATCGGGGTTTGCCGAATTACGGGACAGGCCTATAAAGGTGTTTTAATTCATTGTATTAAATTCGGAAAACTCCCTTGAAACCCAAGTCATTGATGCATTTTTTGGCTGACATTTTATAACAGGAAATCCAGAAACAGAAAATAAACTTGTTTCCGAATTTCCTGTTCGTTTTAAGGGAATTACTTTTTATTCTTTTTTAAATAGGCTTCCACGTCGCTAGCCATTGGGCCAACTTGCTTAACTGCTTCCCTTAATTGCTCAGGTGTCACTCCATATTTCTTCGACCAATCCTGCACCTCATAATCTTCTGAAAGACTGATCCTGTCTCTGTCCGGTTTTCCAACTGTGTTTTTATTATCTGCCATAATGATTTATTTTAAATTTTAGTAGACCACTGTTGTGCCAAAAACATGAAGTATTGAATGCTGTGCGTT
>JBBSSE010000018.1:0-15011 GCA_038242375.1 Chitinophagales bacterium | reverse complement strand
CCTTCAGGATTTATTACAATAACAGCACGGCTTAATAGACCTTTCATTGGTCCATCTGTTAATTGAACGCCGAAATTTTTACCAAAATCATTTCTGAAATCTGAAAGCATCACTACATTTTCGATGCCTTCAGCACCACAAAATTCTTTTTGTGCAAAAGGAAGATCTTTTGAAATACAGAGAACAGTCGTATTTTCTAATTTGGCAGCGTCCTCATTAAATTTGCGGACAGATTTTGCGCACACGCCTGTATTCACGCTGGGAAAAATATTCATAATAATATATTTCCCTTTATAATCCGCAAGCGATTTATCACTTAGGTCTACACCTGTCAAAGTAAAATCTTTCACTTCTGTACCTACTGCAGGTAATTTCCCAATTGTGTGGAAAGGATTTCCACCTAATGTAACGGTTGTACCGGTTGTATTTTCCATATTTATATTCGTATTTGTTTTTTCGGTTTTAGGAGATGCGCATCCAATCATAAACAATGTTCCTGTAAAGATTAAGAACAACATTCTTAAGATAGCTGAAGGTTTATTTTGCTCGTTAATGATCATAATGTGTTTTAACCGAAGATATCTAAAAATTGATTGTATTTCTTATTAAAGTTGGAACTTCCGTTTGATGAATAAGCTACTTTTAAAAAGTTATATTTAAAATACCAGGTTTCACAATAATGGTTTTCGTTTCGCTGATATGGTTAAATGGTATATTGTTCTATGGTTCTATGGTTCTATGGTTCAATTGCTAAATAATTTATTCCAGCACACCATCAATTCAACAAACCAACAATTCAGCAATTCAGCAATTCAACAATAAAACAATTCAACAAAGCAACAATTCAAGTCAATCGTTTGCATCCTTCTCTAAAATCAACCTCTCCAATTTTTCCAATGCCATTTTCATTTTTTCCAAAACCAAAGGATACTCCGGCAATTCCTTACCGGTGAACATAAAAAATACGGCAAGGTGCATATTCCTTTCTTCCAGGGAGGTTTTCAACGAATGTTTATTAAGCCGGTATGTTTCCCGCAGGAGCCTTTTAATCCTGTTTCTTTTAACGGCTCTTTTAAAATGTTTGGTACCAGCCGTAAAGCCCGCCTGCAATGGAGGTTGATCATTAGCAGCTTCGAAGTACACGACTCTTAGTGGAAAAACAGAAAATGCTTTTCCCTCTTTAAAAAGTTGCTGAATTGTTTTCCGGCTTTTTAAACGCTCAAGAGCTTGTAATGTATTTTTCGGTTGAATGTTGTCTAAATTAATTTTTACGGAAATTCTTGTTCACAAAAATAGCCTCATTAAGAGGCTATTTAAATTTATTTTCGAAGTCAGTTTATTTTTTACTTCCGTGTTCATCAGAAACGGTCAGTTTATGGCGCCCTTTAGCTCTACGGCTTGCCAAAACTTTACGGCCATTTGCTGTAGACATACGTTGTCTGAATCCGTGTACACTTTTACGGCGACGGGTATGTGGCTGGTAAGTACGTTTTTTTCCTGGCATTGTTTATTATTTTACCTTTTTAATTAAAATTGTTTCTTTTCTCAGCCGGGCACCATCCCTGCTGTATGTGAAAGGGCTGCAAAAGTAATAAAATCTTTTTGACTTTTTAAAAGGAATTTTATATTTTCTGTTGATTTGATGAAATTAACAATTTGGGATGGGATTTGGGATTTGGGATTTACGATTTGGGATTTGGGATTTGGGATTTGGGATTTACGATTTAGGAATTGGGTATGTAACAACTCAACTTTCAGCCAAATTTGGAAAGAGTTGGAAAAATTATATACCTATCGCAATACGATCAGTAGTTTCTGATTAGTAATGTTTCGTAATGGGCCTTTCTCTTCCCGTATTTAACCTTACTAAGAAAACAGATCCGAAACTAATCTGGCTTAAATGGTGAGCACCTTTTTTGTTTTTGTCAGCCAACAAGTCCTTTGTTAAGCTACAACCTAATACCTAAAACCTACTACCTTTTCTTTTATAGATCTTCATGTATTGCTTCCACTCTTTCGCCATAAAATGCAAGAGCATGTTTATTAAAATCATCTGCGGAATCCGTTGTACAGAAATGTAAGCTTCCATTCTTACTACATCGTTCTTCCATTTCCGGATGGCGGACTAAATAATCCTGAAGGCTTTGGGCAACGATATTTCCCTGGGAGATAATTTGTATTCCTTCAGGTAAATATTTTTTAATTGTGTCTATTAATAATGGATAATGCGTGCATCCTAATAAAACGGTATCTATTTTATCTGATTGGTTTAATAATCTCTCTATATCTTTTCTGATGAAATATTCACCTCCTTCATTTTTAAATTCATTATTTTCTACCAAAGGAACCCAAAGCGGACAGGCCTGTTGCCAGATAGAAATTTCCGGGAAATATTTTTCAATTTCTATCAGGTAAGAATTAGATTTCACTGTACCTGAAGTACCTAATACGCCAATATGATTTGTTTTTGAAAACCGGCCTATAATTTCAGCGGTAGGCCTTATAACACCCAATACTCTTTTATGGGCTAAATCTCCACCCAAATCATTCTGCTGAATGGTTCTAAGGGCCTTTGCAGACGCTGTATTACATGCAAGGATAACCAGGTCGCAATTTTGTGCAAAAAGCCATTCAACGCATTGTTTTGTATAATGGTAAACCGTTTCAAACGACCGGGTACCATAGGGAGTGCGTGCATTATCGCCTAAATACAAATAATCATATTGAGGCAGGAGAGATTTAATTTCTTTTAGAATGGTTAATCCACCATATCCTGAATCAAAAATACCAATTGGATTGAGTTGAGCCATATTTCCAAAATTAAACAAGCCATCCGGTTTATTGGATGGCTTGTTTAAAAATTTTTTAGATTAAAATTATTTACCTGCTGGTTTAGCCGGTTCTTTCAATCCTAATTTTTTCATTACTAAAGAACCGATATCATTTGCCGGAGGCATTACAATAAGGGCTTCTTTTGGAAGAATATATGTATAGCCGTTTTCTTTTGCCACATCTTCTATTGCAGTTTGCAATTTCTTTTGAATAGGCATAGAAAGTTCCATTCTTTTTTGTTCGAACTGGTTTTGAATTTTTTGTTGCTCACCACTTAGCTCCTGGCTTTGCTTTTGAAGTTCTGTTCTTTTAACTTCTTTAAGACTTGCACTCATGGTAACAGAATCTTTTACAAATTTTGCAACTGCCTCTTCAAATGAAGCGTTTTTTTCTTGTGCATTTTGATAAAGAGATTGCTGATATTCATCAAGATCTTTTTGAATTTTAGCGGCTTCCGGCATTAATTGAATAATTTCGTCGGCGCTTATGTAACCAATTTTTTGAGCATTTGCAGCGTTGGTGAATCCAAATATTCCTGCGGAAATAAAGAGGATAGTAAGGAATTGTTTCATTTTTGTTTTACGATTTGTTTTTAATTAATTGTTTAAAAGTATGTAAGAAGATGCACCGGTATGTTGCTTTCGCATTTATTTAATACCCATTTCTTTTAGTACATCATCGCTCTTATCCAGTTTTGGGTCGGCAAATATAACAGTAATTCCTTCACTTTTATCCAAAATAAAATCATATAATTTGGACGCAGCTAATTTTTGAATTGCGTTATAAACCCTGTCCTGTATGGGTTTTATTAATTCTTCGCGTTTTTTGAAAAGATCTCCTTCAAAGCCGAATCTCTTTTTCTGCAGATCGCGGAGTTCTATTTCCTTATTATAAATCTCATCTTCCCTTTTTTTACGTAACCCTTCACTCAGCATAACTACCTCTGCATCATAGTTCTTATACATTCTTTCGAGATCTGCGGATTTACGGTCTATTTCCTGTTGCCACATTTCACTGAACTGATCCAGCTTTTCCTGGGAGGATTTATATTCCGGAATTTTCTCCAAAATGTACTTCGTATCTATAACCGCATACCGCTGCGAAAACCCGGTGGCAGTGAGTAAAAAAGTAACCGAGAATAAAAGTAATAATTTTTTCATGAGAGAATTATTTATTGATTATTAATGGCAAACCCACAAACAATTTTAAAATTGTGGTGAATGTGATACCCGCTTATTGACAAGTTAAAAACAATTCAGGTTGATAACAAGAAGTTAAAGCAATATTTTTTATCAAAAAATAAAATTATTGAAAAATAAAATTTTACGATAAAATTCAGCAGGATCCAAACACTATTCAGGCTCCTGTCCAAGCATAAAGGTAAACTTACCTGCTCCCTTTATTCCTGTATTCCCATTAATTCTGTCAAGCCCGATACCATAATCAAAACCAAGTAAGCCAAACATCGGCAGGAAGAAACGCATACCTACCCCGACGGACCTACGTAATTTAAACGGGTTATAATCTTTAAAATCATACCATCCATTGGCTGCTTCAAAGAAAGTTAATCCATAAATTGTACTGCTCGCGCTTGTACTAAATGGATATCTTAACTCCAGGGTGTATTTATTGAATATAGTAAAGAAATCACGGGCATTACTCAGATCCGGATTTACCTTCGGATTTGAATTATCATATACCGGGTATCCTCTGTGCGCCACAATATCATATCCCAATAAACCATAGTTATTACTCAGACCTGCATCACCCAACTGGAATCTTTCAAAAGGAGATAAGATCGTCTTATTTGAATACCTGCCTAAGAATCCAAATTTAGCGGCTGCTTTTAAAATAAATTGCCTGTTCTTTTCTTCTCCGCGGGCCTGGCCGATAGGAACATACCATTCGGCCGTAAATCTTTCTTTATGAAATTCTACCCACTTATATTGATCCGGATTATTTTCATTACTCCCGAACATAGAATAGGGAGGAGTGAGCTGTGTGCTGAATACAAAGTTAGATCCCGATGTAGGAAAAATCGGATTTGGTCCGGCTGAATTTCTGGCGAGCGTAATCTTTAAACTGATATTATTGGATATTCCATTGGTAAGTCCCGGAAAAATATTATAATTTTTCAGTTTATAACGCTGGTAGTTCAATTGATATATCAGGGCAAAATAATCATCCGGCCACTTTAATTGTTTTCCTAAGGAAACACTGATTCCCGTCGTTTTTATAAAAGAGGAATCCGCGTAAGATTTATCATACCAACCTGTATTTGGATTATATGCATTTGCATATTTTGTATCGTAATACCCAATGGTGAAAGAATTCTTTTTCTTTCCACCGAGCCAGGGCTCCGTAAAAGAAAAATTATAAGAACGGAATTGTTTTCCGTTACTCTGCGCCCTTAGACTTAATTTTTGTCCATCACCTACAGGTAATGGTTGCCAGGCCTTTTTATTTAAAATATTATAGATCGAAAAATTATTAAATGAAACTCCTAAAGTTCCCGTAAGACCAATACCTCCACCAAAACCGGCAGAGAGTTCTAATTGATCCGACGATTTTTCCACGAGCGACCAGGTAATGTCCACTGTTCCTTTATCCATATCCGGAACAATATTCGGCGTTATTTTTTCCGCATCGAAGTAATTTAATTGTCCAAGTTCCCTGATGGTACGAATAATATCCTGCCGGCTGAATTTTTCTCCCGGAATTGTACGCAGTTCCCGGCGGATCACATATTCCTTTGTTTTATCATTCCCGGTAATTTCTACTTTACCAATTGTTGCCTGCGATCCTTCTCTCAATCTGATCTCAAAATCGATGGTATCATTATATACAGAAGTTTCCACCGGATTCACATCAAAAAACAAATAACCATCATCCATATATAAGCTGCTGATATCCCCGCCTTCATTGTTAGGTATTTTTCCTAATCGCTTATTGAGTGTTTCGGCATTATATATATCTCCTTTCTTTATACCCAAAAGAACGTTTAAAATAGAATCAGAATATTTTGTATTTCCTTTCCAGGCGATATCTCCAAAATAATACTGACTTCCTTCTCTCAGATTAAGTGCTACATCGAGATCATTCTTATCGTTATAGTAGGTTGTATCCGCAATAATGGATGCATCACGAAATCCTTTTGAATTATAATAGTCAAGAATATGTCCTTTATCTTCTGTAAATTTTTTCTCATTAAATTTAGCAGAGCTTAAAAATTTAAAACGTGCATATGGATCCAAAAATTCTTTTGTTTTTGAAGGAATCAGGAAACCATAATCGTCCGCATATTCTTTGAAAGAAATTTTATTGCTTTTGGCTGAATCATATACGTTTTCATTGATGGAAGGAAAAAGCGTGATCCGGCTCTTTTCTTTTGTTCCTTTCATTTGTTTTTTCAACTTCAGGTCAGTAACATTTTCATTTCCTGCAAAATAAATTTCACTGATTCTTACTTTCCCGTTCTTGGTGATGTCAAAAACAATATTTACAGAATTCGGACTTTTCGGATCCGGCGTTTCAATTACATTCACTTCCACATTTCTAAATCCCTTTTCTATATAGAATTTCTTAATTACATCAGAGGCCGTCAATTTCAAACCTTCTGTAACACGTGTAACCCGTCCTTTAGCCAGGCCAATTTTTGGCGTCAGATCATCTGCTTCACTTTTACCAATCCCCTTGAACTTAAAAGTTGTTAGTGTAGGTCTGTCTGTAATATGCAATTCAACAGAAAGATTTTTACCGGATAGATTCGTCAAAAAGATCTCTACATTCGAGACAAGATTTTGTTTCCAAAGGTTATTAATCGCTTTAGCAAAATTATCACCTCCCGGCAGAACGACTTTATCTCCAACAGCCAGACCTGAAATAGAGATGATCAGATTTGGATCAAAAGAACTTGAGCCTGTTACTTTAATATCTGAAATGATAAATTCTTTTGGACTTTTTGCATTCAAAATATTTTCCAACTCAGGATTAATAGAAGTAGGTAGTGTATCCATGCTTGTAGTAGCAGGAAGGGTATCATTATTTACCTGAGCAAAACCAAACGTTTTGGTAGTAATAGCGATAACTATCAAGAGTAAAATCTTGTAGATCTGATGCATTAAATCGATTTTAATAGGGCGGCAAGTTAAATTCAATTATTAAAAGTTTTTGTTAAATCAACGATAATAGATTCAGGAGTTTTTTCTGTATCCATTAAACACATCTGTGAGCGTTGAAATAAAGGTAAGATCCGGGATTCTGATTTTTAAAAACCGGCTATTAAAATCGTTTTTCATTAGGTTTCAAGAAGATAGTTGTTCGCTTATTTTTCCGAATCTTCTTTCGCGGCTTTGGTAATCCAGCAGGGCTTCATAAAGATTTTCTTTTCTAAAATCCGGCCAGAGGGTTTCGGTAAAATATAATTCTGAATAAGCTAATTGATATAATAAAAAGTTACTTATACGATATTCGCCGCTGGTTCTTATCATTAACTCCGGATCAGGGAAAGCAGCAGTACACAAGTATTTATTAAACACTTCGTCCGTAATCTCTTCAGGATTCAGATTCCCCTTCTTTATCTGATCACCAATTTGCTTTACAGCATCTACAATTTCCCATCTGCTGCTATAACTTAGAGCCATAATTAAGGACATTCCTGTATTTTTCTGCGTTTCCTCACATGCTTCGTTCAATTCTTTTTGGGCCGAATCAGGTAATAAATCTGTATTGCCGATAACAAATAAACGGATATTATTTTTGTTGAGTGTTGGTACTTCCTGACGGATCGTTTGTACAAGCAATTCCATTAATCCGGTAACTTCATCTTTGGGTCTGTCCCAATTTTCGGTACTAAAAGCGTAAAGGGTTAAATAGCTTATTCCAAGTTCGGCGCATCCTTCCACGATATTTCGCACGCTTTCCACCCCGCTAAAGTGCCCAAACAAACGGTCCTTCCCTTTTTCTTTGGCCCATCTTCCGTTACCATCCATAATGATAGCAATGTGCTTTGGAAGTCTTTCAGTCTTTATTTGATCTTTTTTGGTCATTGTCTATAAAAAAGGCAAGTCAGGCGAAATGGCCTGACTTCAACAAATGTAAGAAATTTGTGTATCTGATAGAGAGAAATAAATAAAATAGAGAAAAAAAGCTGTGAGCTATCAGCAAATAGCTATGAGCTTTGAGCTCCGAACGTTTCAGGTTGAATACTTCGTGTTGAATGCTTTACGTTGAATGCTTTGCGTTGAACTCCGAACTCCGAACTCCGAACTCCGAACTCCGAACTATGAACTAAACTATGAACTATGAACTATGAACTCCGAACTATAAACTAACGATACTATTTCGCACTCGGGCATCTATAGGAAGTCAGGTTGAACGAAACACCAATTTCTGCCATAGCGTACTGATCTTTTTGTTTACTGAATCCTCTTTGTCTTCCTTCTACACCTATCACAGGCCCTACTTCAAAGGAACGGTCCTGCATAATGCCCGCGAGTGATTTACCTCCGGCAGTAGAAGGAAATTTGTCAATCCCGATATACGTTGTACTTACATCATCCAGGTAATCTGTGGTCGTAAAGCGGTAATTTACTTCAAAAGAAAGATTTACTTTATCGGAGATAGCGTACTTAACTCCAAATCCAACCGGAACCACCAAGGCAGTGGTGCCATAGCTTTTTCTTCCCTGGTAAAATGTTTCGCCTTCCGTATTTAACGGACGCAGATAAACCTTTTCATTATTATAATAAGCATATGGGTCGTAGGTCATAAAACCGACACCTAAAGATGCATAAGGTGTAAAAGAATGCCGTGGATCTGTCGGTATAAACTTAAAGAAATTAAAATCTCCAACTATCGCCAGTTCAAAAATATCTGTATTAAAACTTAAATTTCTACTTTTTTGATATTCGTTTTTACTGTACATGTCACTATAACCAAGTTTTGCATAATGCCCCATAATGCGCGCGCTGATATAATTCCCGAATTGCCTTCTAAAGAATGCACCGAGTGCTATTTTAGGACGATTAATATTTGCACGATTATTTAAATCGCCGAAATAATGCGCTGCACCTGCGGTAACTCCAAACTCTCCAGTTTGCACATATTGAAATTGTTCCATTTGAGCTTGCGATCGAAATGAAAAGGTGACAAAAAAAATGATGACGAAAGAAAGTTTTTTCATTTGGGTTTCCAGTTTTTAATAAAAGCGTCCCTAAAAATACGGGTAAAAAATAAGCTCTGTTTAGTGATAATTTATTTATTAAAATTGTATTTGAGTTTTTTCAGATCCTTACTCACTAAAAGCATGCTAAAATCTTTGTGAAATAAGAACGAAGGAAAGATGTTTTAATTATTTACAAAGTTAAAATTAATAATTAATAGAGAGTTTTGTAAAAAACATTCACAGGATTATATTTTGATAGAATTTGATGAAGTATAAACCTCCATCCACCTAATGGAACTTCCATTCTAATTTCGCTTATCCAGCCCCCAGGATAATTTATTTCTCAATGTCTGAAGAAAATTATTTTCGTTTAGTCTTACAAGGTTTATACTAAATGCCTCTTTACGAATAGCTAACAACACGTCTTTGCTGGCTATTTCCCGGCGGCTATCCAACGTGCATAAAAATCCATCCGTACGGCCTTCTACTTCAAACGAAATAACGGAGGTATCGGGAATTACCAACGGACGAATATTGAGATTGTGCGGAGATACGGGTGTAATCACAAAACTTGCTGAATCCGGAAAGACAACAGGCCCGTTACAACTTAAATTGTACCCTGTAGAACCGGTTGGAGTAGATACGATCAACCCATCAGCCCAATAAGTATTTAAAAATTCCCCATTCAAATAAGTATGAATTTTAATCATCGGAGAAATATCCTTCTTGTGTATTGTAAATTCGTTCAGGGCATAAGGCAAGCCGTTAAAGAGAGGCATATTCGCATCCAAATGGACCAGCGACCTTTTATCCAGCATAAAAGTCCTGTTTACAAGAGATTCTACAGCAGAATGAATTTCATCTTTACCAATACTTGCCAAAAAACCTAACCGCCCATAATTCACTCCTAAAATGGGAATCTTTTTATCTCCAACAAATGTGACGGCATCGAGTAAAGTTCCATCCCCTCCCAGGCTTATCATAAAATCGATGCTAATCAGATCGTTTGAATGATTAAAGGTGGAATATTTATCTGTTAGAATGTAAGAGGAATAAAACTGATTAAAAAAATCCTGGTAAATAACCGGCTCAATTTTATATATAGAAAATTCTGCCAGTAGTAATTTTAATCCTTCTAATTGGTCAGATTCTAACCCCCGGCTATATATGGCTATTCGCATAAATCATTTTATAAATTAATTGTTCTGCATCTTCACCAATTAAAAATTAATTATGTAAAAATAACCCCTTTTGACCTAATTGATTTAAACTGTATTCAAAACTAATTTTTAAATCAAATAAGGTTAGGATATCTATTCCAATTCCACCACTGTATAAAAAACGGTTACCGAGCAATGAAGACTCCTTGTTATAAACATATCCCATGTCTGTAAATGTCTTCGCATAAATAGTAAAAGGAATCTGATTGGATACACGTTTGAGGATAGGACTTGGGAAGGTAAAAGAAGAAATTTTCTTTTTAAGATCAAATTTAGCCAACCCAAATGCCACACCATCTATAACGTAATACTCATAACCACGCATATAATTTTGCCTATAACCCAATGCCTGTAAATTATAATAGGGCTGGTCAAAAGGAAGTTTAATCTCGGCAGATAAACGAATACTTGAAAACCAGTTGTTCTTATGGGTAAAATATGTTTGGAAACCTGGTTCAATCGAAAAACGATTGATGCCACCTGACCATTCTAAACCGCGTTTTTTTATTGATAAAGAGAAATTATTGCCTTTTAAAGGATATAATACATTATCCACATTATCATATTTTAAAGCATACTCAATATCAATAAAGTTCTGAGCTTTTGAAGTGCTGTTAAAATATTTCGGGTTTAAGGTAGAAATAATGGTATCCGTTACATCTACATGCCTAACATCAAGGGAAAACGTTCCTTTTATTTTCAGCCCTTTTCTAAAAGTTATCGCGGCTGCTATATTTCTTTCACTTTTTTCATAACCCCCGTTTTCAAAATATTTCAATTTATTATCTGTTCCGGATGTATAGGGAATTTCTTTTGTTTGAGAGATACCGCCGCCTAATTTAAGCCCTTTAGTAAGCGCCGAATTCAGATAAGGCAGCGAATAATCGAGGGAAATATTTCTTTTGAATCCATTAACTAAAACAACTGCCAGCTCATCTCTTCTGCCACTAAAATTCTGATGTGTAAAACGGATACCGTAACTAATCCGATCAAAATCCGCATGATGGGTTTTTACCCACTCATTAAATGATCTGTCTGCCAGCTCAAGATGGGGAATAGGTAAAAAATACCATTTCTCCTTCACGGATATCACAATATCCATTTCATTTGGATTCAATATCAGGGGGTAAATTTCCACTTCGGAAAATAAAGTAGTATTATAAATAAACACTTTTGACTTTTCTAATTCCGCAGTGAGATTATTTACTAAAACAGAATCGCCTTCTTTGATTTGCATTTCTCTTAAAATCACAAATCGTTTTGTTTTCTTATTTCCTGTGACCATTATATTCTTTACCTGTATTTTGGCCAGTGGATTTTTTAGCGTATCCACAGATTGAATTGTCGAATCCTGAGCTTTCAGAAAAGTAGAAATACAGAGAAGGCAGGTGATAAAAATTCCGCATTTTATAAACTTGCAGCCTTGTGGCAAAAAATCAATGCGTTTGGTAAAAAAGTAAAATGGATACAAGCGGGTTACATTAAATATGCAGGTAGGTCATTAGATTCTGATAATTGGTGGCTAAATCGTTTTCAAACAATTCTTCACCTGAATAATAAACAATAGAATATTCATATCGCTCGAAGGATGCTATAATTGTGGATATTTCTCTTTTATTTATCTGTAAAGTAACCTGTAATAATTGAGCGGAGGATATAGGAGAAATATTTAAGTGTAAAATAGTAGCTCCATCACTTTCCACAATGCCGTTAATCTCTGAAATAGCCAATCTGTTTGGTTCCATTTCAAGAACCACAATTCCTCCAAATTCGTTTGCTCCACAAAAGTTTCCCAAAGCATTTATTAAACTAAAATTTCTGATACAACCCAACAATTCATCTGTTTCATTTACCACCGGTATTACATTTGTTTGATACAAATTGCATACAGGCACAGCTTTTAAAAAATGATCCGTTACAAGTACGCGAGCAGGTACAAAATCGGCTTGAAATAATTGTATGGTAGTGCCTTCATTATTTTTATCCAGAAGGTCATCTTCGGAAATAAGTCCTAAATATTTATCCTTATCCACAACAGGTAAATGCGTGCATTTAAAATCTGCGGTTAATTGCAAAGCCTTCTTCACTGTGTCTTCCAATTGCAATTGGGGGATCGTGTTATCAATAAGTTGCAGCGTTGTCATAATTGTTCATTTTAATCATAAATCACCCTCAACTTATCATTTTAAAAGCAATAAAACAATAGCTTTTTCTTCAGCCACTAAACTCAGGACAATTAAAACCTATAAATTGTTGCAGGGACATCAAAATTTCGCCAGAAATTTCTCCAGGATCTGATTAAACTCACCGGGCACTTCCATCATGGGTGCATGGCCGCATTTATCTATAAAATGCAACTCACTGTTGGGAATCAATTTTTTAAATTCTTCCCCTACAAAAGGCGGAGTAATAATATCATTCTTTCCCCAGATCAAACAGGTAGGTTGTTTTATTTCGCGCAACTCCTCTCCAAGATTATTTCGAATGGCAGATTTTGCAAGCGAAATAATCTTGATCACTTTTATACGATTATTCGTAATCTCAAAACACTCATCCACCAATTCATCCGTTGCCATGGCAGGATCATAGAAAGTAAGTTCTGTTTTTTTACGGATATATTCTTTATCGCCTCTTTTAGGATAACTATCTCCCATTCCGCTTTCAAACAATCCGGAACTTCCTGTCAGGATTAATGTTTTAACTCTCTCCGGGTTTTTCAGGACGTAAACAAGTGCCACATGGCCTCCTAATGAATTTCCAACGAGGTTGATATTTTGATAATCCCGATGTTCTACAAATTTTTTGACCCATTTTTGTAATCCTCCAACTGTAGTACTTAAAAGGTCCAGTTCAAATAATGGCAGCAAAGGTGCAATCACTTTATACGTTCCTCTGAAATGTTCAATCAGGTCCGAGAAATTACTCATAGCACCAAATAATCCATGTAATACCAGCAGTGGTTCGCCTTCGCCTTCTTCTATAAATTTATATTTTCCGTCTTGGTGTATTTGATATTCCATGGTGCTTTAAGCTGGCCGGTTTTTATTGAAAGCCATATATTTCATGCTAAAATAAATGTTTCTATGCGAAAAATGCCGGAAAGATTTATTTTGTTCATTTTCAAGCCTTTCATTTTTGCTATAAAAAGGATGTTATTCTATCTCCGGCGTTTTCAAAAAAGTTTTGAAGCTCATTAAACATATCCTTAAATAGAGGAATCACCTTTCCGAAATTGTCAATAATTTTCGGTCCCCAGGGAGCCACATATGCAAATACAGAAGATTTTTCGATCGAAGCCTGGGAAATCAGGGAAGTTTTTTCACCAAAAAATAAAATGATGCTAAAGATCATCGTATAAATAAGCATGTACAAAATGATGCCGCCTATTTTATCCGCCCAACCGAGCATGGCAAAACTGATGGTTTTTTTTAAGATCCTTGCGCTGATATTTACGACCAGAACAACGAGGGTAAAAACAATAATAAAACTTAAAACCGGAAGCCATTTCCCGGAGCTACCTGTAGAAGTTTCGAGGTAACATGCTACGAGAGTGGAAAGTTTTAAGGCAGCGGCAAGGCCTATAATGAAGGCGAAAAAAGAAAAAACCCCAATGATGAATCCTTTACTAAATCCTTTAAAAACTGCAAGAATCATGATTAAATAAAAAACAATATCAATGGACATAACAGATTTCTGATTGCTTTATAAATTGATTCCTGTTTAAAATCATCTCGCGCAAACGGTAACCTCAATTAATCCGTTTGAACTATGAATACGTTTCTATAAAATTCAGGAATCCGAAGCGTTTTTAAAAAGAATTACCCCAAAAGTCTTTTCACTATTGTTGAGATCGTTTTTCCATCTGCTTTTCCGGCAAGTTGTTTATTAGCCGCACCCATTACCTTACCCATATCGGCAGCAGAAGTAGCACCGGTTTCTGAAATTATTTTGCTGATGAATGAAGTCAGCTCTTCTTCACTTAACTGAGCAGGCAAAAACTTTTCAATGACGTCTATTTCTTCTCTTTCTTTTGCCGCTAATTCCGGCCTGTCCTGAGTTTCATAGATCTCCAATGAATCTCTTCTTTGCTTTACCAGCTTCTGAAGTAATTTAATTTCATCATCTTCCTTTATTTCCCCGCTAAAACCATCGGCTGTTTTGGCATTTAGAATAGCTGACTTTATCGCACGCAGGGAGCGTAGCGCTACTTCATTTTTTGCACGCATGGCGGTTTTCAAATCCGACATGACCTTTTCTTCAAGTGTCATATTATTATGTTTTTAAAATGAATTGCTTCTTTAAAAATAGTTTAAACCAGTGTATTCCTTTTGAAAAAGAGGTCCGAAATATTCGCTCTTTCAGCAGCAGTTATTTATTCTTTTCATTTTCCATATCCACAAATTTCTTATGAAACTGCTTGGCAAATGCTTTTAAATCTGCTGTTAATTCATCATTTTTTGTAGCTCTGAAAAAGGTATCGCCCATGGTAACCAAAACCTGGTAATAAAAGTCAGCCATTTCATCTACCATCATATCTTTTGTCCAAAGATCTATTCTCATGGCTGATTTGTCTGCCGCATCCCAAAAAGCCAAAAACATTGCTTTTGTTTTTTGAGCTTCTTCAGCTGTGCTTCCTGTTGCATTCCAACTAATTTGTTGCGGAATCTTTTCAGCATCCAGCTGAACTTTGATGTTTATATTTGATTCTGTCATAATTGGGTGCAAATTTAATGCAATTACTTTCAGGGAACAAGAATAGAAATCATTGAATAAATAAGCGCTGAAGGATCATT
>JBBSSE010000017.1:0-15720 GCA_038242375.1 Chitinophagales bacterium | reverse complement strand
TTCAAACGCGAAAGCAGGTTATGTTCATAATGTTTGTCAATTTTTTATAGAAAATAAATTAACGGATGCCCGTTTGCACCGGATGAGCAATGAGGAATTAATCCAATTGCTTACTCAAATAAAAGGCGTCGGAAGATGGACAGTCGAAATGCTTTTAATCTTCACCATGCAACGGGAAGATGTATTTGCCTTTGACGATCTTGGCCTTCGCCACGGTGTTATCAAACTTTATAAAATCACAGAAACTGATAAGAAATTACTCCGCCAAAAAGTGGAGAAAATCGCTTTAAAATGGAGTCCTTACCGCAGTTATGCCAGTTTGTATTTATGGCAGATGGCGAATGAGAAGCTGTGAGCAGTGAGCCATGAGTTTTGAGCTATTAGTTTTTAGCTATGAGCTATTAGCTTATAGCAAGAAACCAAGAACCGATAGTTGAGTTATAAATGTATATTCTAAGCTCTGAACTACGAACTATGAACTACCAACTACGAACTACGAACTACGAACTACGAACTCTGAACTTTGAACTACGAACTACGAACTACGAACTATTTTTTTCTTATCAAAGGATTATTCAACCCATTTATGATGTTATCAACGACTTCAAAACCGGGTAATTTCTGAAAAAATTGTGTGAGTGTTTTGCAACCATAAGCACGAACGTCAAAACTTGGATCAAGTTTTCGGAGATTAATTCCAAGCGTAGAAACATACGCTTCATCACTCTCATTAATACTCATGTCGTACGCCCTATTAATCAATTTCGAGTTGGCTTTGGGAGTTTCCTTTTTAATTTTGACAGTACTACTGCTTACTTTTTCTGATTTTTCAGGCTTCGGTTCCAGGTTTTCAACATAGGTAAATATTTCACAGGATTTCACAAAGGCATTTGGTGTTTTCTGTTCTCCGATGCCCATGACAAAGATGCCCGCTTCGCGGATCCTTTTGGCAAGACCGGTGTAATCACTATCACTGGATACAATGCAAAAACCTTCTACGAGGCCTGCATGTAAAATATCCATCGCATCAATGATCAGCGCGCTATCTGTTGAGTTTTTACCGGTTGTATAAGAAAACTTCTGAATCGGATTTATGGCCAATTCATTTGAAATACTTTTCCAGTGATTCATATGCTGGGTCGTCCAATCGCCATAAACCCGGCGAATAGTTACTTTTCCATATTTAGATGCCTCTTCCAGCACTAATTCCATCATTTTAGATTGAGCATTATCTCCATCTACGAGGAGAGCTATCTTTAATATTTTATTATCCATATATTAATTATTGTTACGAAATTAAGGTTATGATTTTAATTGAAAGAATTGAGATTGAATTTTAAACAAAACAATAATATTGTTGAAGAATGTGATTTCTAATTGCTGAATGAACTTTCTCCATTTTTCATCCAAAGTTATTTGAAACCAGGATAAATTATTTATCTTTAAGAATGCCTTCATCAAAAGATTCAAACCAGATGAATAATAACAAATTCCAACTGGAAAAAAGATTTAAGTGGTTACGTATAGGCCTCATTGCTGGTGTCCTTTTGATTGTTCTTTTTTTGGGGCAAATCATTTTTACCTCCACAGATAATTTTCATACGTTCATGAATTGGTTTCAATTCATTTTGTGGACGACCTTTTCAATCACGAATTGGTTTCAATTTAAAAAGGTAAAAGAGCAATTGCAGAATCTGTCATAGTGACTGATCCAAACCAATTTGAGATCAGAATAAATTATTTATCTTTAAGAACAAATTTTATTAAACCATATTCAAAACATGAATACCGAAAAATCTAAAGAGATAAAAAGAATAAAGCTTTTGCGGACCACCTTCCTTATTAATATTTTTTTGGTTATTTTTTCTTTGGGACAAATCATTTTTACAACACCAGATAATTTTCACAAGGTCATAAATTGGGTTCTATTTATTATATTGACCAACACTTCGATAGTATATTGGTTAGAATTTAAAAAACCAAAAGTGAAATTTCAGGAGAATAAGGAATAATCTAAAGAGATTTGAAACCCGAATAAGTATTTATTAAATAATATTCAAAACAAATGGATGAAGAAAAATCTAAAGAGATGAAAAGAATAAAGCTTTTGCAGGCAGGCTTTATTGTAGGTATAATTTTAGTCCTTATTTCACTTTGCCAACTTATTTTTGAATCCGGTGGTACTTTTAGAAAAGTCATACAAGGGATTGTCCTTATTTTCTGGTCGGTCGCTGTAATTATAAATTGGTTTGGATATAAAAAGGCAAAAAAGCAATTCCAGAATCAGCCATAGCTCTGTTTATTTATGGTTATCTTTTCCCTATATCAATAAACTTAAAAAATCAGGGAATAATTCAGCTTAAAATTTATAACGATTTTCTAATCGAACACTATCGGTTCTGAGGTAATTTACGGACATTCGCTTTTTGTATTTTATCAGCCTATTTCTTTTATCTTTGGCAACAAATATTTTTTATGAAGTTTATCGCATCCTCCAACCAATTACTAAAACATCTGCAGCAAATAAGTGGCGTTATCAATAGCAATACAGTTTTGCCTATTTTAGAAGATTTTCTTTTTGAAATTGAAAATAATAAATTAACCATTGTAGCTACCGACCTGGAAACAATGATGAAGATCCATATGGACATTGAGGCAAAGGAAAGTGGCAGAGTTTGTATCCCTGCAAAAATTTTGCTGGATTCACTTAAAAATATTCCTGAACAACCGCTTACTTTCAATATTGATTCTTCATTCGGAGTAGAAATTACCAGTGACAATGGTAAATATAAAGTGATGGGTGAAAATCCGGATAATTTCCCAAAAGAACCGGCAGTGGAAGATGCAAATTCATTTAAAATGCCTTCATCCGCACTTGTTACCGCAATCAACAAATGCTTGTTTGCAGTAAGTAATGATGATTTGAGACCTGCCATGACAGGTGTTTTCTTTGACCTTTCTCCAAGAGGAATTACCAGCGTAGCAACGGATGCTCATCGCCTGGTAAGATATACAAGACTGGATGTAGAATGCCCGGAATCAACTTCCTTTATTGTTCCTAAAAAGCCTTTAAATCTTTTAAAGAACGTGCTGCCAATGTCTGATGAAATGTTGGATATTTCTTACAATGAGAATCATCTTTTTGTAAAACATGGCGGAACAGAAATGGTTTGTCGCCTGATCGATGCACGCTTCCCGGATTATAAAGTGGTTATCCCGACGGACAATCCTTATAAGCTGACCGTAGTAAAAAATGATTTTCAAAATGCATTACGCCGCGTAAGTGTGTTTAGTAATAAGAGTACGAACCAGGTAGCCTTGACGATCACCGGCAGCGAATTACAATTAGCAGCGCAGGATGTTGATTTTAGTTTTGAAGGGAATGAGCGCATGGCTTGCCAGTTTGATGGCGAAGATTTACAAATTGCTTTCAATGCGAAATTTATGATTGAAATATTAAGTGCCGCAGACACAGCAGAAGTGGTGATTGAATTAAGTACACCTACAAAAGCAGGAATTATTAAACCAACAGAAATGGGTGATAATGAGGAATTGCTGATGTTGGTTATGCCGCTGATGTTGAATAATTAAGTTGAATTTTATCAAAATATTTTTTTTAAAGGCAGTTCTGATGGAACTGCCTTTTTTTGTTTTAAGACATTTTCTGAATATTTTATTTTAAAGAATGATTCAAAAAAATTGAAAGCGTTCTTCTGAAACTTTCCAAAAGTTACGTAGATCTTCAGAATTAGCAAATTTGGACTTTTAACTTTCGGAAAATAGCGTACTCTAATTAAGGATATTATACCACCCCTTCGGGGTTTGTTCATTCTTTATTTGACTTTACTATAATCATGACACCCTTTCAGGGTTAAGAAGCAAAAGATTTAATTTGCCACATACTCATATGCTATAGACCAAAACCCTGAAAGGGTGATATGATTATAGTCAACGATAACTATTCCTTCAAAACCCCGAAGGGGTGACATATTCCTTAACCAATTTTGTATTAGGAGTTAACCGGAACACAATACAATCATGACAAGAATCCTAGACTTAAATTATAAACGCTAAAAATAAATATGATTAAACTTTATAGTATCTTAGAATTATAAATGGTTTTATTTCTTTTTACTACATCTCATTATCATGCCAGGAAAATATACCCAAATTTATATCCAATTGGTTTTTGCTGTTAAAGGAAGAGAGAGTTTAATTCACAATGATTGGAAAACGGAGTTACATAAATATATGTCCGGAATCATTACAGGAAAAAATCAAAAGTCAATCATTGTCAACGGGATGCACGATCATATTCATGCTTTTGTAGGATTAAAACCGGACATGAAAATTTCAGACCTGGTTAGAGATGTAAAAAACAATTCATCAAATTTCATAAACGATCACAAATTTTTAAAAAGAAAATTCTGCTGGCAAGATGGTTATGGTGCTTTTTCCTATTCACATTCTCACATCGACAGTGTATATAAATATATCCTAAATCAAGAAATTCATCACAAAAAGAAAACATTTCGCCAGGAGTACCTTGATTTTCTAAAAAAGTTTGAAGTTCCATATGAAGACAAATACTTGTTTGAATTTTATGATTAGTTTATATGTCACCCCTTCGGGGTTTTAATCAGTATGATTACGGGGTTTCTATAATCATGTCACCCTTTCAGGGTTTAAAATCTAAATGAACCTCTGATTTCTACAAAAAAGAAAAAATTAACCCTGGATTATTTATAATTTCATTCCTTCAACCATGGGAAAAGATAATTTTATGTCACCACTACTAGGGTTTAGTCACTATTATCCTGTTTCCCTATAATCATACCACCCTTTCAGGGTTAAAAATCTAAATGAGCCTCTGATTTCTAAGAATCACAAAATAAGAAACCCAGTAATTATTTATAAATTAATTACTTCAACCAAGGGAAAGAGAATTTTCTGTCACCCGTGCGAGGTTTTAATCACTATTATCCTGTTTTATATAATCATGTCACCCTTTCATGGTTAAAAATCTAAATGAACCTGATTTCTAAAAATCACAAAAGAAGAAACTCAATAATTATTTATAATTTAATTCCGTCAACCATGGGAAAAGATAATTTCCTATCATCCCTCCGGGGTTTTAATCACTATTATCCTGTTTTCTATAATTATGTCACTCTTTCAGGGTTAGAATAATATCCAAAAAAATCAATAAGAAAATAACTAAAATTAGGAGGAATAATTTCATTTTTGTAAAACTAAACTTGTAAAAAAAATTACGAGCTAGAATTCACAACATCCTAATTCCTTTTTAAGATTCATGAAATTAGGGAACCAAACCCTGAAAGGATGATACTATTATAGTCCATATTACCGTTTCCATTCAAACCCCGAAGGGGTGACATTTTTACTCTTCGATCTTAAAACTTCTAATTTGTAGGTAAAGAACTTCTTCACTATATAAATCTCCTTTAAATTCACTCCTAATCCCATCTTTCACTTTTTAGGTAAAGATTTTGTAATACCTTGTTAGCCAAATAAAAATATAAATCACATCCCTTGAGACAAAAATTAGATTTAATTACAGTTCGCACCTTCCAAAATTATTTTACGGCACAAATAACCTGTACTAAATTACAAAGTGCAGGTATCACCTGTTATTTATCAGATAGTTCTACTGCCACTGTAGCACCCTTTTTATCGACTGCTATCGGTGGTATTAAACTCATTATTCGAAAAGAAGATGAAGAAGAAGTCAATGCATTATTGAACCAGATTGATGATGAATACCGTAAGAATGCTGTATGTCCAAAATGTGGAAATCACACCATAGAACAAATATCCAAACAATCGCCCGGAAATATATTTACTGCCTGCTTAAGTTGGTTCCTTGGTGATTTTGCTATGTCCAAAAAGATCTATCAGTGCAGCACCTGTAAATACGAAAGTGAAACTTTACCGGAAAGTTTCCATTTAGAGATGGACTATGAGGAAGAACAACTGAACTAAACTACTTTTGCGACATGAAAATTATTGCTCTTATTCCTGCCCGGTTTGCCGCTACGCGGTTTCCGGGCAAACTCATGCAAAAGCTTGGCGACAAAACAATTATCCGTCACACATATGAAAATACAAAAGCAACATTGCTTTTTGATGAGGTGATCGTAGTAACGGATAGTGAGATCATTTTTAAAGAAATTATTGAGAATGGGGGTTATGCGCTTATGAGTAAGAAGCAGCATGAAAGCGGAAGTGACCGCATAGCAGAAGCGATTGAAGATTTAAGTGTAGATATCGTCGTGAATGTTCAGGGAGATGAACCATTTGTAAAAAAAGAACTTCTACAGGATTTACTGAATGCTTTTAATGATACTTTTCCTCCGGAAAATGTACAGGTTGCTTCGCTCATGTATGAACTAACGGAAGCTGAAGACATCGAAAATCCCAATCATGTAAAAGTTGTGACGGATAAAAACAATAATGCGCTTTATTTTTCGCGAAGTGTGATTCCTTATCAGCGGGATAGGAGTGCATTAGTCACTTATTATAAACATGTCGGAATTTATGCCTTTCGAAAAGAAGCGCTGATGAATTTTACATTTTGGGAAATGTCTCCGCTTGAAGAAGCGGAAAAACTGGAGCAACTACGTTACCTCGAAAACGGCATTAAAATTAAAATGGTTGTAACAGATGAAGCACCTATATCTATAGATACACCGGAAGATTTTGAAAAAGCAAAGAGATTAATATAAATTAGTTTTGTTATCAATTTTTTTGCACATCATTTTAGTCTTAGGCATGTTTTTCTTCTTTATCTTGATCGTCTGCAATTAATAATCTGCAAAATATAATTTGATGTGCAGGAAGACTTAAAATTTTAAAAACAGAAAGAGTCCTTTATGAATATATTTTTGAGAAATAGATTTTTACTACTGTTTGTTTCAGCGATCATCTTCGTTTCCTGCGATGAGCAGGATAAAATCGCTATTGAAAAATCAGCTTCCGTATTTGATATTGAACAGGGAAAAGCATCTATCTATCAAAGTAATTTGAGATTTATGAATGCCTTTAAAGAACAGGATTCAGTAGAAGTGGCGAATTGTTTTATGAAAAACGGTATCATCATGATTGACGGTTTCCCCTCTATTGAAGGCAGGGATGCAATCACACATTTCTTTTCGCTGGTGATGACAAATGGCGTTAAAAAGTACGATTTGCAAACAAAAAATATCTGGGGTGATAGCAGTATTTTGGTAGAAGAGGGTGTTTATAAACTGACGGGGAAAGCAAAAAAAGAAGTTGGGAAAGGAAAATATATTGTTTTATGGAAGCAGGAATCCGGCAACTGGAAAATGTTCCGGGATATCTGGGCCAGGGATTTTCCTTCTACAGCACTTATTCCCGGAGGGGATTCAGCTGTGATAGAAATTAAGAAAAAAGCGTTGCATTTCTTTTAGTTTGAACAATGAAGGTTCTTTTTACCATCCAAATGAAATAGAATGAAACGAAATAAACAGGAGCAACAAACGGATTTGATCAAATCCCGAAAAACGAGGAGGATGTTACGTGTGAATCCCACTATTTCCCCTAAAAGAAGCAAAGACCAAAAGGTTATAATTTCTATTTTTACGTACAACGCCCAGGATGTAAAAATTGTTCACCTCTCCCATGTTGAGGATTGTTATAAATACCTGGATAACAAGGACGCTATCTCCTGGATAAATATTGATGGATTAGACAAGGATAATGTCAATAATATCTCCAATCATTTTGGAATTCATCCACTCTTTGCAGAAGATATATTAAGCATTGGTCAGCGGCCAAAAATGGATGAGCTCAACAATTTACTTTTTGCTTTATTAAATATGCTTTATTATAATGAAGCGGAACAAAGTGTGGAAAGTGAACAATTAAGCATTGTGCTCGGAAAGAATTTCGTACTTAGTTTTCAGGAAGATGCATCGAGGGATGTTTTTAATCCCATCAGGGAAAAATTAAAACAAGCCGGAAGTAAGTTGAGAATAAGCAAATCGGATTATCTTTTTTATTCCATGCTGGATATGATCGTAGATAATTATTTTATCATCATGGAAACGCTGGGAGAAAGAATAGAGGACCTGGAAGAAGATATAACACATAGTCCTGACACGCAAACATTGGGCAAGATCAATTCTCTTCGGAAAGAGATGATGTTCTTAAGAAGAAGCGTATCACCGGTCAGGGAAGTCATTAATGGAATATTACGAAGTGATAGTGAATTAATAGAGGACAGAACCGAAAAATATTTTAAAGATGTGTACGACCACATTGTGCAAGCAAATGAATTGGCGGAAAACTACCGGGATATGATGATCAACCTACAGGATCTGTATTTAAGCAATGTAAATCTGAAAATGAATGAGGTGATGAAAGTGATGGCAGTGGTAACTTGTCTCCTTGCACCAGCCACGGTAATTGGAGGAATTTTCGGGATGAACTTTGGCAAGATTCCGTTCACAGATAATCCTGTCGGATTTTACCTGGCCGTGGCTTTTATGCTGATCGTACCTATTATTATGATCTGGATCTTCCGGAAACGCGGGTGGTTTTAATCAGCTAATGGAAATCAACATTTCCTTTGAACAAAAAAAAGCCCCTGCTAAAGGAGCGTTTAAATATATTTATCGGTACAATAATACCAACCTTATTTCCCTGCTGTTTGCACATCCTCTGATTGATCGGGTTCTGCCAGCAATTCTTTTATGTCTTTATTCAATCGGGAAATCTCATCTAACACCAGCCCGTCATATATTCCTCTCACTCTTTTTTGTTTATCCACTAACGCAAAGAATTGAGTATGGATAAATTCATCTTCAATATTCTGATAGTTATTCTGATCATTATCCAATAAATAACTTTGGCGCGCCATCTTGTACAGCGAATCTTTTGACCCGGTCACAAAATACCAATGCGCAGCAAAAGACGGGCTCTTTCCGATCATCTTTTCTTCATACTCTTTCATTAAAGGAACAGAATCTGTTTCAGGCATAGAGGTATGAGAAAGTATGGCAAAATCTTTATCTCCTTTATATTTCTCATACACCGTTTGCATGTTGGCATTCATTTTCGGACAAATGCCTTTGCAGGTTGTAAAAAAATATTCGGCCACATATACCTTTCCATCAAAATTGTGTTCTGTAACTTCTTTTCCGTTTTGATCTGTAAATGAGAAAGGTTGCACATAACTCATTACCGGTAATTTCACATCGAAAAAACCCTTTGTAGTAGATAACAAAAGCCAAAATCCACCGATAACGACAACTGCCAAAACCCCTATAATTATAATATTCCGTTTCATGCGGCAAAGGTACTATTTAGTTCGGAGTTAGAAGTTCAGAGTTCAGAGTTCGGAGTTCAGAGTTTGTAGTTTGTAGTTGTAAACCACGTATAGTAAATTTCCGCTACTACCTACTACCTACTACCTACTACCTACTTCCTTTTACGGCACCAATAATTTCTTAAAGTCCGAACTATCTCCTGAAAAAACATTGAAATCAACCATTGATTTGATGCCGTTTACGCGGCCCAGTTCGCTATGTTGCCAGAAATTCCAATCTTGGGTGGTCCTGGGTTTATCCGGTTGCAGATAATGAGCTACCCACAAAGGATAATCATCAAATACTCCCGCGAAGTATTTTTCATAAAAACTGATATTGGTATAAATAATGGGTTTTACGCCATAATGCTCTTCAACCATATCCAGCCAAAGTTTTACCTCTTCCTGCATTTGTTTTACAGGAACTTTGCGGCTGATCTCCACATCCAATACAGGAGGAAGATCTCCTGATTTCAAGCTGACGATCCCTATAAAATTAAGTGCCTGTTTTTTAGGATTTTTTCCCGGAATAAAGAAATGATACGCTCCTTTCGGTAGATTATGTTTACCGGCATTCAACCAATTACTTCTGAATTTTGGGTCCACAAGAAAGCGGCCTTCGGTTGCTTTAATAAAGGCAAAGCCGATTTTGATATCCCTTACCTCCATTCCTTTCACCTCCTCCCAGTTAATATTTTCCTGGTAGCGGCTCACATCTATTCCATGAATTTTATAACCACGGGGAATCTCAATTTCAAAACCAGGGTAAAAAATATGGGGTTTTATGAAGAAGAAATTAACAGCAAAATAAGTAGAAGCAAACGCTATGCAAAGCCAAAAAAATATCTTTGCAAAAGATTTAATTGAGGAGGGTTTCTTTTTCCGGGCCACAATGAATGATAATAATAAATTTGTAGAATACTGAAGGAATCAATTAATACCTGTAAATGATCTCGGGTTTAAAATCTTTTAAATCTTCGTTCGTCTTATCCCAGTTTTCTGTATAGCCAAGCATAAAACCACCACCACCCGCACCACATAATTTTAAGAAATAATCCCCATTTCTTAAACCCTGCTTTGCTAATTTTTCAAAAGGTGTAGGAATCAGGTAACTCATTTCAGTTAATTGAAATTGAGATAATTTTTCCAGGTTCTGGTAAAATTGCGTCGTATTATTATTTAAGAAAGTATTGATGCTATCATCCGTGATCTTCACCAGGTCATTATTGAATTTGTTCCGAAACTTCTGGTCTTTGTACAATTGGTTAAAACGGGTCATCAATCCGAGGGTAGATCTTGCGATACCTGTATTTAAAAGAAAAACGACATTTTTGCCTGTTTCATCTTTGGCAGGCAGTTTTGTAGCCAAGACTTCCTTATGATTTTTATAAAGAATAGGTTCGTTTAAGATAATACTTAATGGATCAAGGCCGGAACTTGTCCCATGAAAAAATGATTCGAGATGGCCAAGACTTTGACGAAGCTTTTGAACTTTTTCAATAGTCATTCCTTTCAAATCATCCTTCACTCCCTTCGCTTTTTTCAGATAGCGTAAAAAGATAGCTACTACCAAAGCTCCGGAACTTCCAAGGCCGTATCCCTGAGGAATATTGCTCTGAAAAAATAATCCATTTGCAATCTCCTGTTCAAATTGCTTTACTTCCAATACAAAATTTTCATCCAGGTTGCTGGCAATAAAACCGGAAAATTTCTTAAGATATTCATTTGATTGGACAGCATATTTGGCATCTGTTTCACTCGTGCAAAAATTTAATTGCCCCGAATAGCGGTCGCACGGCAACACAAGGGCCATGCTATTATGCAGTACACTGTACTCTCCAAATAATAAAATCTTAGAATTCAATTTCTCCATTTCTCTTATCAATTTAGTTTTTCAGGTCCCGTACCCGATTTATCGAAGATGATCCCCTTTAAATCAGGTTTCAATTCATTATTAAGAAAATCCGAAACTTCATTTTTAAAAGCTTCCGGATAAATTACATGTACATTCGGCCCTGCATCAAGCGTAAAGCAAATAGGTACCCTGGTCATTTCCCGAAAATTAATAATGTTTTCTATCGCATGAATAGTGCCCGGTTTCATCAAAAGGTAATAATTCGTTGATGTCATCATCATCGCATGCAAAGCTAACGCCTCTGACTCAGCTATTTGAATAAATTCTTCAAAATCACCATTATATAACGTTTTTATAATCTTTCCTGTATTCTCTTTTGCCTGTAAAAAACGATTTTCAGCATACGGATGATTGTTCATTAAGGAATGGCCCACGCTGCTGGAAACTTTTTTAGGTTCGTCATCTACTATTAAAATAGCGTCCATCATCTTTCTGAAATTTTCATGCACGCCGGTAACTTCCGTAGCATAAAGATCAGATGAGCCTTTAATATCCGGATGCTCTCCCCAGCTTGCATATCCACCAAACATCGACCGGCAGGCACTTCCACTTCCAAGTCTTGCCAGTTCGCTTGCTTTTGTATAAAATGGTTCCTTATCTGATGCATGGTTCAGTTGGCCTTCGGCATCAAGTAACGATAAAGCAATGGCACCAAAAGCGGAGGCTGATGAAGCAATTCCCGTGGAATGAGGAAAACTATTATGGGAGCTTAATCGTATTGAGACATCATTCAATAAAGGAAAATGGGAAATATTTGTTTCGAGATATTTTAAAATGCGCTTTTGAAAAGAATCATTTTTTTCTCCTTCAAAAAAATATTCCAATTCAATACCGCTTTGTTTCTTTTCGAAAGTTTCCAGTTCTACTTCTGTAACAGCTTCAGACAAGGTCATACTTACAGAGGGATTACACGGGATTTGGTTTCCCTTTTTTCCCCAATATTTTACAATAGCAATATTTGAAGGACATCGCCATGTTATTTTCTGATTTAGACCTGCCATTTATTTTTTAATAATTTGATCGTAATTAAATTGGACTTCATATCCCTTTTTGCTGAAATAATCTCTTGCCTCATGTTCATTCCGGTATGTGGCCATAAAAAAATCTCCGCCCCACGCGCCTAATGACTTGATACTGTAGGCGTAATCACTGAATGTACTGTTTTTAATTTGCTCAAGTGATAAAATTTTCGATAATAATTTTTCACTTTTATTGATGCGTAGTTCCAGTTCTTCTATTTCCGTACAAGTAATCACTTCTGAAATAATCTGATTCATTTCATCTACCTCGCCGTCAGTAATATCTATTTCCTCAAAGCGAAGGACCTCACTCTTGCTTTTTTGCTTCTTACCGCTATAAACAAATAACAATTTCGAGGTGATTGAATTTGCTATTTTAATTTCCACCGCTGAATTCGTTTTCATTTCAAAAACAATGGGTGAATGTGCTGTTGCACAAGCCACATCATATCCGGACCCTCCAAAGGAATTTTTCAGTAATTCATATGGATCTGTTTTACTCCATTGCGCCAATAGACTTATTAAAGTAGAACTTGACCCAAAACCCCATTCCAAAGGAAAATCTGCATTCAAATGGATATTCATTCCATGAGAAAACAAAGATGGTTTTTCACTCTTTATCCTTTGAAGCAGATGAAGCAGAGAAGAAGCAATTATAGTGTCAGTCGTTTCGATCACGTCCAACTCTTCTGAAAACTGTGCAGAAAACCATTCAATCCCTTTTACCTCGCTTAACCAGTTTATTTTTCCGGATTCATTCGATGTTATCTTCATTTTTTGCCCGTATCTCAAAGGAATGGCTAATGATTTCGCTCCTTTTAAAACAAGGTATTCTCCGAAAAGCAATAGTTTTCCCGACGCGTGATAATCCATTCTCTTAATCTATTTTGATTGACTTTTTCGGATTTGCCTTTTCCGCCATTTCCTCCATCAATATCCGCACTGCTGATACAGAAACGTTTTTATCTTTAAAATATTCTACCACAGATTTTTTATGTTGAGGCGGAACCCCCAACTGTTTCATGATATTAAAAAGGTGCATTTTCATGTGGCCTTTTTGTATGCCGATTGTCACCAGTGATTTTACGGCGGAAAAATTATTAGCTAATCCTGCTGCCGCAGCGATACCCATTAATTCCTTTGCTGACGGATGACCGAGCAGTGCTAAAGAAAGTCTTACGAGAGGATGTAAATTGGTTAATCCTCCCACAACGCCTAAAGAAAGAGGAACGTCCAGGGAAAACTTAAACGTTTTCTCAGTAATTTCTACTTTGGACAGAGGAGAATATTGACCATCTCTTGCCGCGTAAGCATGTCCGCAGGCTTCTACTGCTCTAAAATCATTTCCACTTGCTAATATAACAGCGTCAATTCCATTAAAGATTCCTTTATTATGAGTCGTAGCGCGGTATGGATCTACTTCCGCTATGCGCATACCTGTATAGAATCTGCTTGCGAATTCTTCACCGGAAATATTGGGAACAAAATTATCCAGGCTTTTAATGTCCGTTTCAACCGTACAGCGTACGCGGCAATTTGGGGTCAGATTGGATAGAATACACATCACCACATCGAGGCCGTCTTTTTCAAGCTCCTCCTGGCTGGCATGCCATTCTTTAAATGTTTTGGAAAACTGTTCCAGGCAGGAATTTATAAAGTTTGCCCCCATGGAATCCACTGTTTCAAAAGTGCAAAACAACTGCATCAATCCGGGCTCGAGGTGGTTTAAATCTTTCAATTCAATATCCGTAATTCCGCCTCCCCTCGCGCGCATATTTTCCGTAATGGATTCACACCCTGCAATAAGAAGTTCTTTTAACTCCGGAAATTTATACCGAAGTAATTCCACATTATCATTCCATAAAAAATGTACCTGGCCAATCTTTTCAGTTCCAAGAATTTCCGTTTTGAACCCGCCGTGCGAAAACCAGAATTTTGCGCTATTGGCTGCTGCTGCGACCACCGAACTTTCTTCAATGACCATTGGAATCATGTAAACATTCCCATCAATTAAAAAATTTGGGACAATACTGAAAGGCAGGTGAAAATTGGAAATGGTGTTTTCGCTGAATTCCTCGATCAATTCCTGTATCACCGGATCTGAATGGTGAAAACTTTTGAAAACAGCCACCGGATTGTCACTGCTCTTAATTAAAGCTGCAATAATTTCCAGTTTTTCATCGCGGCTTTTTTTAGAAAATCCATGTAAAATCTTAGCTTGGTTGTTCATGATATTATTTTACTTTTAAAAATGCTTTTGCAAGCAATAAACCTTGTATCTGGTGCCAGGCAAAATTATCCAGTTCTTCCTGGGATTGATTGGCATACTTTAAAAACGTGGCTGCCTGTCCGTACATGGCTGGTATGGCTGATTTGGAAATAGCGTAGTAGCCGTCTAAAAAACTTTTGATACCACCGCTCACGATCACGGTTTTTACCTTAATATCTTTTCCGGATTTATTTACCACCTCATTCATAAAGTCCACCATTTCTGCCGCGCTGTGGCCTAAGGTAACAATCTCTTTATAAAAATCGCTAATTCCTGCATTGCGAAATAATTCCAGTTTGGAAAAATTCGTTCCTCCATTCGCCGCAAATTCAAGAGCAGTGAGTGGAAGTTTTAGCAATTCCTCCATACTTTGTTTTCCAAATCCTTGTCCTACTTCTTTCACAATTAGCGGAAATGAAATCTCGTTCAGTAGCCTTTTGATCGTTTCCAAAGGAGAAAAACGAATCACATCTCCTTCAGGCTGCAACCATTCCTGTAATGGATTTACATGCACGATCAATCCATCAGCACTTAATTTTTCTTTCAGGTTTTTAATCTTATATCCTTCACCCGCTTCGAGCAATTGCTCTACCTGCGCGATTCCCAGGTTTACATAGAATGGTATTTCATCTCCCAGAATCGGCCTTAAATTAAATCCCTCCGCAAGGCTATTATCAGCCAAGGCCAATCTGCATGAACCTAGGCCCATACCAAAACCAAATTTCTTTGCTGTATGCGCCAGTTTTTTATTGATGTCATCTGCATTGGAAGTTCCACCCGTCATGCTGGAAATCCAAATGGGGTATTTTTGAGTTTGTTCGCCGATTTTAGTTTCCCACGTCGCATTTTTATCCGGGTGGCCGGATAGCATAGGTTCATAATAAAACCGATGATCTATCTGATCGTTTTGAGATTCAAAAGCCAGGTTCAGATGACTCTCTTTTCGCGTACCCATTATCTCCGGATCTTCTTTTTCTTCCGACTGTCTGTTCAACATAATTTCCTTTTGAAAATTTTCATTTAAAATCAGCGATTCAATGAATGAATATTTCCATTGAAAATTGAGCGTTTATCGCCCTGCAGAGGTTTTAAAATCAGCCGCAAAGGTACATTTTTGAGGTGTGAAATGATTGGATGATTTTATTCTATATGTCTACGGTAGAATGAC
>JBBSSE010000016.1:0-15819 GCA_038242375.1 Chitinophagales bacterium | reverse complement strand
GAATCCCACTCTTTCGATCGTTTTTTTCCAGGTAACCAATACGGCTACTAATCCCAGAAATAAAGTAAGCACTACCATTACCAGGCTTAATCCGTCCATTGCAAAATGAAATGAAGCGCCCCATTGTGGTATCCATTCTTTATTTACATCCACGATCCATGAACCTTCATTTAATATACTGATGCTATTGTAATTCATGATCCAATAAACCACCATCATGATGAAATCCACAAGAACCGCCAGCAAGGAGATCCATTTACAGGCAACAGGATTCTTTCTCAGGATCAAAGACAGAATGCCACCGATCATCAGAATTAGAATTATGTAAATGAGTATCATAAAAATAAAATAATAGTTAACGTAATAATAGCGCCCAATGCTACTCCCATTGTGTACCACCTGATATTTCCATTTTCAGTGCGACTGAATAATTTATTCAGCCAGATATTTAAACCACCTATTCCGTCATATATTTTTTCTATAAAATCTGTTTTATCTATCCTTGAAAGCCACACAACAGGCTTTACGAAAACGTAATCATAAACCCAATCAAACTTCCATCCGCTAAATAGGAAGTTACTCAACCTTGCACCTGCACCAGTTTGCAAGAAGGATAACAACTGTGGCTTTTTATAAAATCGCCAGGCGAGCCATATACCCAAAAGAGAAAAAATAATATTTATCGCCAGAAGCAGCATCTCTGTATTTCCTGTAATATTTGCCAATGTAACAGCAGGAAGTGTTGTATTTAAAAATTCAGAAAATGGAGCGAAATGTCCCATCCATTCAGGCAGTTCTATGAATCCAGCTATCAATGAGAATATCCCCAGAATAATAAGCGGGATTTTTATCCGGTTGCCCGGAACATAACTGATCCTGGTTTTCTGCTCCCCAAAAAACGCGTAGAAAACCATCCGGAATGTATATACGGAAGTAATAAAAGCGCCAACAAACGCTGCAAGCCAAAGCCAGATGCTTCCTTTATCAGAAGAAAATGCATACGATATTATTTCATCTTTACTATAAAAGCCTGCTGTAATAAAAGGCAATGCCGCAAGGGCAGCCGCACCAAAGAGAAAAGTCCAGAACACAACAGGCATCTTTTTTCGTAATCCACCCATTTTACGGATATCATGTTCATCACCTAAAGCCATAATAACTGCGCCAGCAGAAAGGAATAATAATGATTTGAAAAAAGCATGTATGAAAAAATGGAAAACTCCGGAAGAATAAGCACCTACTCCGAGAGCTAAAAACATATAACCTATCTGGCTGATGGTGGAATAAGCAAGTATTCGTTTTATATCATTTTGCATCAGCGCACTGAATCCGGCTATGATCAATGTAACAGCGCCAATAATAGCTATCAGCATCTGAACTACCGGAGCAAGGTCATACAACACGTGCATTCTGGCTATCAGGTAAACACCTGCAGTAACCATTGTAGCAGCATGAATTAAAGCACTCACGGGAGAAGGACCAGCCATTGCATCCGGTAACCAAACCTGTAATGGAAACTGTGCTGATTTCCCCAAAGCTCCTCCAAGAAGGAGAAATGCACCCCAGAATGCCCATGAAGAACCCTGTGGCCAGACAGCAGGCGCTCCGGATAAAATAGCAGCGATATCCAGCGTGCCGAAACTTTTTACTAATAAAAATAAACCTATAACCATCATCGTATCGCCTATTCTTGTTACGATAAAAGCTTTACGTGCTGCGGCACTATTTTTCTCAGACTTGTACCAAAAGCCTATCAGTAGAAAACTACATAACCCAACTCCTTCCCATCCCATGTACAATAACAAAAGATTATCTGCCAACACGAGTACCAGCATGGAACAGATAAACAAATTCATGTAGGCAAAGAAACGTGCATACCCCTCCCCTTCTTCCATTGATTCCGCAGAATACCAATGAATCAAAAACCCAACAAATGTTACTACAAAACTGAAAATAAGTGAAAGCGGATCGAGGTAAAAAGTGATGGAAGGAGAAAATCCTGCTACATTAAACCATGTCCATAAAGTTTGAGAATAAAAATTTTCCGGAGGGGTATTGGTTAAATAAGCTATTCCAGTAAGGATCGCAATTAAAGCGGATATTCCAACAGTACCTACACCAATAAATGCAATAACCCGCTTTGAGAATTTTGATCCGAAGGTGGCAAGAATCAAAAAACCAAACAGCGGTAATGCAGGTAAAAGCCAGAGAAGATTTAAAATATTATCCATATCCTTATTTATTCTTTTTTTATAGCCTCACCCCCAACTCCTCTCCGAGGGGAGAATGGAGAAGGCCCCCAGTCGTGGTTCATGTCTTCACGAACCACTTCTACTTCCACAGTGGATCCTCCTCATTTATCATTTATCATTCCTCACGCATCACGCTCCCAATAACACCATCGGGATATTCTAATCCTTTAATAAATTCAATACATTCGAATCCAATGTTTTATGTTGCCGGTGCATTTGCAGGATCAACGCCAGCCCCAATGCCACTTCTGCGGCAGCCATAGCCACGATAAAAAGAAACATTACCTGCCCGTCCGGCTGTAGCCAGTGTGCTCCCGCTACAATAAATGCAAGCCCTGTCGCATTCAACATAATCTCTATTGACATCAGTATAAAAAGAATATTCCGGCGTGTTAATACACCTGCCAGGCCAATCAGAAACAGGATTGATGCCAGTAAGAGGCCCGTATTCATTGAAACTGTTACCATATTATTCTTTCTTTTTTAAATACCGGTGATATTCTGTTTTCTTTTCACTGCCGATGTGAAAAGCACCCACTGTTGCAGTCATCAAAAGCATTGCTACCATTTCAACGCCTAAAATATAAGGTCCAAATAAAGAAGTGCTGACTTCATATGTATCAACGATGCCGGTGTTTCCTTCTGGTGTATCTAAACTTGTAAAAACGTATATTAATTCTACCAGCAAAATCAAACTCAAAATAGAAGGTCCTATCCAATTTTTTATTTTAAACCACTCTTTTTCCTGCCTCAAAGATTCCTTTCCCTGGTTGAGCATCATGACCACAAAAACGAATAAGATCATAATGGCCCCGGCATAAATAATCACTTCCAGAGCTGCAATAAAGGGTGCGCCCAGAATGAAAAAAATAACAGAAATAGAAAGCAATGAGACAATAAGATATAGTAATGCATGTACCGCACTGGTGCGGGTTACCACCAAAAGAGTTGATATGATGGCGATGATGGCAGTGATATAAAAAATTACATTCATTTGCTCTGAATTTTCTTTTTAAAGGTTTTCAATTAAGGCAACAAACTTCTAATATCCACCGGCGGATTTCTATCCTGTGCTCCTTCTCCCTTCCCTTTTCCTTTTATAGACACACCCGCCTGTTCGTAATAACTATATCCGTGGTATTTCCCTTGTCCGCTAATTAATAAATCCTCTTTATTATAAACTAAGTTTTGCCTTTTGTATTCGCTCATTTCATAATCAGGAATCAATTGTATGGCGTATGTAGGACAAGCATCTTCGCAATACCCACAAAATATGCAACGCGAAAAATTGATCGTAAATATTTCAGGATACCTTCTTCCATATTCATCTTCTGTAGCCTGAAGCGAAATACAATCTACAGGACAGGCTTCAGCACACAGATAACATGCTACGCATCTTTCTTCACCTTCAGGGTCCCTTGAAAGAATAATTCTTCCCCTCCAACGTGGTGCCAGGGGCGCTTTTTTTTCCGGATACTGAATAGTCACTCTTTTTCTGAATGCATGTGAAAATGCGATTCCAATTGATCTTAATATGCTTAACATGTTGTAATCTTTTTAAGTTTAAAAAATATTACGGTTTTACTGGCTTAATAATATAATAGCCCCGGTTACTAAAATATTCAACAGCGACAATGGCAAAAGAATCTTCCACCCCAGCGATAATAACTGATCGTACCTTGGCCTCGGTAAAGAAGCCCTCAATAAAACAAAAAATAGTATTAAAATAAATGTCTTTATAAAAAACCACACTACAGGCGGAAGAAATGCAGGCCCCAGCCATCCTCCCAGAAATAATGTAACGGTAAACGCAGAGATAAGCGTGATTCCCAGATACTCTCCCACAAAAAACATCCCGAATTTCATACTGGAATATTCTGAGTGATAACCTGCCACCAGCTCGCTTTCGGCTTCGGGAAGGTCAAAGGGAAGACGATGCGTTTCAGCAATTCCTGCGATGAAAAAAATAATGAAACCTATTATCTGTGGAAAAACAAACCACATGCCTTTTTGGGCGTTTACGATATCGCTTAAATTAAAAGAGCCGGTGAGCATGACCACACCCATCAATGATAATCCCATGAATACTTCATAAGAAATCATCTGTGCCGCACCTCTCATGGAACCTAACAAAGAATATTTATTATTTGAAGCCCACCCTGCAAGCACAACGCTGTAGGCTCCGAGTGAAGAACAGGCTAAAAAGAAAAGAACACCAATATTGATATCCAGCACCACTATTCCCGGTGAAAAAGGAATGACCGCGAAATTCAGCAATACAAAAATCATGATGATGGCCGGAGCTATCACAAATATTTTTTTATCAGCAAATGGAGGAATCCAGTCTTCCTTGAAAAATATTTTTATCATATCCGGAAGTACCTGTAGAATTCCGAAAGGGCCAACCCGGTTAGGACCGATACGATCCTGCCACAGTGCTAACATTCTTCTTTCTACCCAAATCAAATTGGCAGCAATACTCAGCACTACAATGAGCACACCTACAATAATCAATATATTAATCCAGAATTCACTCATTTTTTGTCAATTTTAATTTTGTGAGAAATGGATATTGAATTCCCTTCGTTGCGTCAAGTCCTTTTGGTAAACCAATGATTCCTTCTGCAATACCGGTTTTCAAGTTTACAGGAAATTGTAATTGCTGATCATTAAACTGCACGGTTACTGATTCTCCTTCAGCAATACCGGCTTTTGATGCATCATTTATATTCAATGCTATGTATGGCGCCGGCACCCTTGATTCCACGGCAGGGCTCAATGCACTCAACTCTTCTGATCCGAATATATGATAAAGCGGAAGTACCGTCCATTCCCCCACTTTTGCAGAAAACACCTGGGGAATATTTTCAAAATAAGTTGAACCAGGATTTTCTGAAACCTCGAATAGCCTGATACCAGGATCTCCACCTATTAAAGGACCTTCCATTTCAGTCAGGTATTTATGGACAGCCTGCGCAGAATTCCATCCGGGACGCCAAATAAACGGAATAACCGGTGGTTGAGGTTTCCCCAGATACCCTTCCATCGTGAAAGACATTGGAGAATCCGGATCTTTTGGAGATTGCGCTTCGCTTACATTTTCATTGGCATGCATAGCAGTTCTGCCGGAATAGCGATGTGGCTCACGCGGAATTTTTTGAGTTCCTTCCCTGAAATTGGCATCCGGTGCGGCCATTTTAATAGCTTTTAATTCAGGGAAGTCATTAACCAGGTTGTTGATTACATCATCGAGATTATTGGTTGAGTCCGTTGAGTTGTTTTTTATTTCGTTGAGCCATTTCCAACTGCTCATTACCTCATTTCTTGGAGAATACGAAGCAAAGAAACGTTGTACCCTTCCTTCATTATTGATAATTGTACCACTTGCCTCTGCAAAAGTTCCTGCAGGAACTACATAGTCAGCATTTTTGGTCGTTTCATTTTCGAGATAATTAAATGCAATCGTGTTCTTGCTTTTTTGAAACAGGTTATCAACTACCTTTTTATCCAGAATGCGGTACAAATCATTTTCAAGGATGATCGTTGTATCAGTATCACCTTGTTCTATTTTGAGTAAGGCATCTTCCAGGTGATTTTCTGTCAACATTTCTAATCCCATTGAATTTGCTTCGGGAACTACAAAAACCAGCCCTGCATCTTTGCCTTTGTCTTTTAAAGCATAAGCAATGTTTGCAGCTGCTTCTATTACAGATGCACTATAAAGTCCCGTACCGGTTACGATCAAAGGTTTCGGTGATGCAAGCAAATCTTCCGCGATTGATTTTGCCAATGATTGTGTATTCTCATCCAAACTAAATTCCGGCAATTGATTATTGATGATATGTGCTACAGCAAAGCCCAACCGTGCAATATTATCAGAATGAGCCCTGTATGTTTTTGTAGCAATATCATCCAACCTGGTACCGGCTGGCGAAGCTATGTAAAAAGGGCCTTTCTCATCCTGTGACATCAATCGTATGGCTGCATCATTCCAGATAGGAATCGTAGATGATTGTGTTACTTTATTGATTCCCATTCTCCTCGATGCCTGTCTTAAAGAAAGTGCGAGCATAGGTGCAGTATTGGTCACATCTTCTCCTAAAATAAATACTGAATCATATTGTTCTGTTTGTTTTAATGAAGGAGTTCTTACTTTTCCGTTTTTTAGAATTTTAATAATCTTCGTAATTAGATTTCCTTCCGATTTTGAAACACCGGAATAGAAATTTTCTTTACCCACCAATTTCATTAAGGTATAATTAGATTCCATGGAAGCTTTAGGAGAACCGATTCCGATCATTTTTTTACCGGATGAAACTAATTGAGAAATTTCGTTAAGAGCATTGGCTTTAGCAATGCTGACTCCTGTACCGTTTTGATTTTTTTGCGGACTGATAATTCTTTTTTCGCTGTTGATATATTCATATCCAAATCTTCCCCGATCGCAAATAAAATGCCCGTTTACTTCTCCGTTATACCTGTTTAGTACTCTTCTGATCATGTCATACCGTTCACCGGCAAGAATGTTGCATCCGATACTGCATCCATGGCAAATAGATGCCGCGGAAGTGAGATCCCATTTCCGGGTGTAATGCTTCTTTAATGTTTTATCTGTAAAAACTCCCGTAGGGCAAACCTCCACCAGGTTGCCGCTGAATTCATTTTCTAATATACCTTCTTCAGCACGGCCGAAAAAAACATTGTCGGCGCCTGCAAACACGTTAAAATCTTTGCCTCCCGCATAATCATTGTAAAACCTGGTACAACGGTAACATTCAATGCACCGGTTCATTTCATGGTTGATAAATGGACCCAGGTATTGATTATAAAAAGTTTGTTTTTTAAAAGTGGATAAGGTGGCTCTCCGGTAATTATGCTGTGTCATCACAGTCATATCCTGCAGATGACATTCACCGCCTTCATCACATACAGGACAATCATGCGGATGACTCAGCATGAGCGATTCAATAATTCCCTTACGAAAATCATGAACCTTCGGGGCATTCATAGATATTCTTAAATTATCAGAAGTAGGTTCCAGGCAGGCTACCACCAGCTTTCCCTTTTTATCGTCTTCATCTTTGTATTTCAGAATAGCACATTGACGGCATGCCCCCACAGAATGAAGTGCAGGATGCCAGCAAAAATAAGGCAGGTTAAGGCCTAATGCCAGGCAGTTTTCCAGCAGGTTTTTGCTACCATCAACCTGGTACTTAATGTCGTCAATATAGAGGTTTACCATCATGATTTATAGGGGCATTTATGTTCATGAACATGTTTTTCAAAATCTTCCTTAAAATATTTCAGGCCACTTTGCAAAGGTTCCATCGCACCCGGCGCCAACGCACAAAAAGTATTTCCAGGTGCTATATAATGCGTATGGTATTCTAAGATTTCCAGATGCTTCATCGTTCCTCTTCCATTTTCCAGCGAATCCAATATTTTTTCAACCCACGGAAGTCCTTCCCGGCAAGGGGTACACCATCCGCAGGATTCCTGCGCAAAAAAAGTTTCGAGATTTTTGATGAAACCTACCGGGCAGGTTTTATCATCGAGCACAATAACCGTTCCTGTTCCCATACGGCTTCCTACTTTAGAAACGCTTGCAAAATCCATGGCTACATCCAGGTGATCTTCTACTAAAAAATCTGTTGATCCTCCTCCAGGCAAAGCGCCTCTGAAACGGTATCCATCCTGCATTCCACCCGCATGTACTTCCAGTATTTCCCGCAAAGATGTGCCTAAGGGCAATTCCCATATTCCCGGCTTTTTTACTCTTCCACTCGCACCATATAATTTAGTTCCCCCTTCATCAGTTTTACTCAAACCTTTCCAGGCTTCAGCCCCGTTGTGAAGGATGAATGGCACATTACACAAAGTTTCGACATTATTTACCACAGTAGGTTTGCCAAATAAACCACTCACTACCGGAAAAGGCGGTTTAGCTCTTGGGATTGCCCTTTTTCCTTCCAAAGCATTGAGCAGCGCAGTTTCTTCACCGCATATATATCTTCCCATGCTTATGTGCAAATCCAATTTATGGTTGAAACCGCTACCCATAATATTTTCACCAAGATACCCTGCTTCCTGAGCTTCATGAATTGCTTCCTCTAAAATATTTTCAGCCGGATAATAATTACTTCTTAGAAATATAAAACTCTGACCCGCCTGGATTGCAAATGAACCGATGATCATCCCTTCAATAAGGAGATGAGGATTTGTTTCAAGCAAAAGCCTGTCTTTAAAAGTCCCCGGTTCCATTTCGTCTGCGTTGGCTATCAGGTATTTTATTTTTGGCGAATCATCTTTTGACGGAACCAAACTCCATTTTACTCCTGCAGAAAAACCGGCTCCTCCTCTTCCTTTTAAATTGGCATTTTTAACTTCCTCAATCACATCTTTCGGAGCCATTTTCAGGGCCTTTTTCAAACCCTCATAACCTCCGGTCTTTTCATATTCTTTCAATGACAACGAGGTTCCGTCAGCTTTTATATGTTGGGTTAATGGCTTTTCCATGTTTATTGTTTCATATTAATTTTCAATTTTATTGATAGCGTTCTAATATTTCGTCAAGTTTGTCTAAAGTCAGGTCGTTGTGTAAATCCCTGTCAATTAACATTGTGGGTGCATGATCACAATTGCCCAGGCACACAATCGGCAATAATGTAAAGCGATTGTCAACTGTGGTTTCGCCAAACTTTATTGATAATTTATTTTTTATTGCTTCCAGAATCTGTTCGTAACCCAATATCCAGCAACTTATGCTATCGCAAATCATGATTACATGCCGGCCAACGGGTCTACGGAAAACCATCGTGTAAAATGTGGCAATGCTATCTATTTCATCAGTTGACATTTCTAAAATTTCTGACAATTCTTTCACAGCTTCATCCGATACCCAGCCATGATACTTTTGCACTATTCTTAAAGCATCAATGCAAACGGCTTTTTTATAGGGGACATGCGGAAACATATCCTCTATTTCTTTTCTTTCCTGATTCGATATTATTTTTTCAACGACCATAAATTTTATTTTTAACGATCAATATCTGCCAATACAAAATCCACACTTCCCAGGATGGACATCAGATCTGCAATAGTGTAACCTTTACTGATATACGGCACCATTTGCATGTGTGGAAATGACGGAACCCTGATCCTCGTTCTATATGAATTCGTATTCCCGTCACTCACTAAATAATAACCATTGTGTCCTTTTGTGGCTTCTACGCCACAAAAGGCTTCATCGGGTGGTATCACAGGTCCCCAGGATACACCTAAGAAATGGTGAATCAAGGTTTCAATATCATACATTGTTTTTTCTTTTCGTGGAGGAGTAGTAAGTGAATTACCTGACTTGTATTCTCCTTCCGGCATATTTTTCAGGCATTGCTCCACTATACGAAGGCTTTGCTTCATCTCTTCAGCACGTACCTTTGCCCGATCGTAGCAATCGCCATTTTTTCCTGTTGGAATATCAAAGTCAAATTGATCATATCCGGAATAAGGTTGCTTTTTTCTGAAGTCCCATTCAAAACCTGTAGCACGTAAACCGGGACCTGTAATTCCCCATTCGATCGCTTCTTCAGTAGAGTAAACACCAATACCTACAGTTCGGGCTTTGAAGATGCTATTTCGCATCACAAATTTGTCATACTCTTTTAATCTTGCAGGGAAATAATCAATGAAATCCTGCACTAATATTTCCCATCCCTTTGGAAGATTCTGGGCTACACCCCCAATTCTGAACCAGTTAGGATGCATCCTGTCTCCGCAAACGGCTTCTACAATATCAAATACTTTTTCACGATCATTAAACATTAGAAATACCGGCGTCATCATACCCAGATCCTGCACAAAAGTTCCATACCATACCAGGTGGCTTGCTATTCGAAACAATTCGGCCATCATTATCCTGATATATTTTGCCCGCTCGGGAATCTCAATTCCCGCAAGCTTTTCAACTGCCATCACGTAAGGAAAATTATTCATTACGCCACCCAGATAATCTACTCTATCTGTATAAGGAATAAAGGTATGCCACGATTGCCGCTCACCCATTTTTTCAACACCACGATGATGAAACCCAATATCAGGTACAATATTGACGACCATTTCTCCATCAAGCTGTAATACCAATCTTAAAATACCATGCGTACCCGGATGTTGTGGCCCGAGGTTTAGAAACATAAATTCCTCATCATCGCTCAATGTTTTTTTCAAACCCCATTGTTCAGGTTTGAATTGCAATAATTCCTGTTCTGCTATTTGTTTGTATTCCGGTAATTCGTAAGGCGGCAGTTCTGTGGCCCTTGCCGGGTGACATTTTTGAAGGGGATATCCTACCCAACTTTCAGGCATTAAAATTCTTCTCAAATCCGGATGCCCGGGAAATTTAATGTTGAACATATCATAAGCCTCTCTTTCATACCAGTTAGCACACGGCCAAACCGTAGTTGATGTTGGCAGAGACGGCTCTTCGGTGGTCAGTGCTACTTTTAATCTTATAAAATCATTTCTGTCAAAAGACAACAATTGATAAACCATTGTGAAGCGGCTGACAGGCTGATCGCCACGGAAATTCCTTGCCTGTTCATCAATCACCGTTAAATCATAGAGCATTTTAAAAGGCATATCTACTTCCATTTTTAAAAATGTCAACACCTCAATGATCTTATCAGCGTTTATCCAAAGCGTAGGAAAGGCATCTTTTGTGACTTGCTGGTACACAATAATCTCATCATCAAATTTGATCTTTAATTGGGAAACGATATCTGTAGCTTCGGACATTTATTAATTTTTATAAAATCAACTATTCTTTACTAAGCGGGAAACCGGATAATATTTATCAGATGCTGTCCGGAGAGCGTATCTCCGTCATTTTCATTCTTTCTTCTCTTTTCAAATCTCTATGTGAAGAGCCTTCCGGCTTAATTATTCCTTGCTCTCCAACGGTCCAGCTTAACGGCCGCCTTTCTTTTCCCACCTGGTCGCGCAGCATTAATAATCCTTCCATGAATGCTTCCGGCCGTGGTGGGCACCCCGGAACATACACATCTACAGGTAGGAATTTATCTACTCCCTGAACTACGCTATATATATCATACATACCTCCGGAATTAGCACACGAACCCATAGAAATGACCCAACGAGGTTCCATCATTTGTTCATATAGATGTTTAATCACCGGAGCCATTTTTATAAAAACAGTTCCTGCAATTACAATCATGTCCGATTCACGCGGTGATCCCCTGATCACCTCTGCGCCAAACCTGGAGATATCGTATTTACTGGTGATGCTCGTTGCCATTTCCACATAGCAACAGGAAAGTCCAAAATTAAATGGCCAGATGGAATTTTTTCTACCCCACGCGACCATACTTTCCATGTTGGTCAGCACAACAGATTGCTGTATCGTCTCTTCAAATGAACTATTGCCGGATACTGGCACTGTTGGATCGTTTGCTTTAGTTGCCCACCATTTCATAGTATTATTGTTTTTCTTTTCGTTTACGATAAGCCTTTAATATTTTTTTGCCGTCAGGTCCGAAATCAAGCGCACCGATTCTCCACTCGTAGATAAGTAGGGAAATTAATACCCCAATAAAAATGAGTATAGCAATATAACCTGCCCATCCTAATGCTTTTACAGCTATAGCCCATGCGATAATAAAAATTGCTTCAATATCAAAAATGACGAACAGTAGTGCAACGATATAAAAATTAATAGGAAGGCGAATTCTTGCTGATCCTGTTTCCAGAATTCCGGATTCGTAAGGTTCACCCGTAGCATGTTCAGAATGTCGTCCGCCTATGAAATGTGACAGAAGCAACATCCCGGATACCAGTAACACTACCGCTACAGCATACACGAGAAATGGCCAGAATAAAGTAATAGTAACAGAATAATGCATATTAAGAAAAAATATCAGCTAAAACAATGCCGAAAAACTCGCGTTCATTTGGTTTAGGAGATTTTTGGTTTGAGTAAAGAGGCTATTTCTTTTCAGAATTATACGTGCGATTTTTTATCGTTCAATATTGTATGGTGGAAAAATTATTCACTTTCAAAGTACATGGAAGTGATTATGACCGAATTGAGGCAAAAGCGAATTCTGAACAAAAAGAGAAATTGAAAAACTGTCGCCTTCGCAAATAAAAAATGAGCGTCTCATATGGGAAATACTTGCAAACATCCTGACCGACGAACCGGCGAACAAGGCATCAATTGTCGGTGTGAAAGTGGTGACAGAAAACGGTTGGTTTAAGGCAAGGCCTTCCTGAAAGGAAGATATTTATAAGATTTACACTGAAAGTTTTTTGAGTAAGATCATCTCAAAAAAATGATTGTTGAGGCATAAACTATACTGAATGCTGCACTATATACGAATCGAATAAACACCAGCGAGTAAAATTGATCCCGAAAGACATAAGTTCATATCAAAACTTTTTTGTTGCTTTGTTTACGTATTTGTTGTAATCATGCAGTTTATCTTACCTGTATAGTCATATTTTTACATTTGCGATTCACCGCTATTCCTTAAAATGATGAACAAAATAAATGATATTGAAGAAATCACGACCTACAGGGGGCAACTTTATTATCGTTTAATAGCACTTTGGGTTATCAGCGAGGGAGTAGCCGGAGGGATAATACATGGATTGCATCTTCCGTTTTCGGGAATGTTTCTTTCTGGCTTTGCTGTACTTTGTATTTGCCTGATCGGATATTACGAGGGAGATAAAAAGAAGGATACAGAATCATCCTCAAACCCTAAACTGATAACCAAAGGAGCTATTTTAAAAGCAACGATTATTGTATGTATTTTTAAAATGATGCTAAGTCCGAATACGCCTCCTTCGGCCTATTTTGCCGTATTGTTCCAGGGATTAATGGGGCAGATTTTATTTAGCAGTTTAAAAAACTTCAGGCTCTCTTGCATAATATTAGGCTTTTTAGCTTTAATAGAATCAGCACTTCAAAGAATTATTGTGTTGGTTCTGTTATACGGTGCCGGTTTCTGGAATGCGGTAAATGAGTTTATAACAAAACTGACCAATGCAAAAGTAATTACTAATTATTCACTGATACTGGCAATCGCATACATTTCTCTTCATGGAATTTTCGGAATCCTGATAGGCCTTTGGGCATACAGGTTAGTGAATAAATCGCAATTATGGAAAAAAGATCAGGCTGAATTTTTAATCACAGAGCTGGATGCTGACAAGCAACAGAGCATTCGTTTTCCTTCACATAAAAAAAGAAGGAGAGCAAAAAGATTTTTTATTTTCATTTGGATTATTCTATTGTTGTTATTCTTTCAATCACTTTTAAAGATCGGCAAGCCTGTTCTTCCTTCCTCTAAAGCATTGCAAATACTTTTACGCTCCTCGCTTATTTTCTTAACGTGGTATTTTCTGGCTAGCCCGTTGATTAAGCGCTTTCTTAAGAAAAAATTGCAAAATCAAAAGAAAAAATCCCGGAGCGATATAAACCGGATATTAGTGCTGCTTCCTTCAACAGAAAATATTTTTAGAAAAAGTTGGAATCTTTCTGCCTCCGTGAATGGGTTAAAAAGATTGGGTTTATTTTGGAAGATAATACTCATAAATATTTTGAGGGATGGATAAGAGGAGCATTTTGAAAAAGTTATTTTCGTTTTGATTATTGATACACTGTATGCTAACAATTATTGCAGCATAATTTTTGAGATGAAATTATAAATGTCAATAATGTTCCCACGCTTTACACCTGCCGAAAAAGCAGTTCATTATCCTGATGACAGGAGTTTTTTTGTCAGACTTAAACCATACATGCTTTTCATTATAGGCATGGTCCTCATTGGATCTATTGCTATTGCATGGATACAATTTCTGTTTTTTGGATTACCGCCGGATCCGTCTTTATCTTTTTCTAATATTGTATCCCCCACAGAACCATCAGGTTTTCCGATGTGGATTAGTTTAAGCCATTGGGTTAATTTCTTTTTTTTAGTTTTAATTATCAGAAGCGGGCTTTCTATTTTGGCAGATCATCCAAGATTGTATTGGAATAACGGATGCGACCCTAAAACGCAATGGCTCCGTTTTACTCCTATAAAAATTCCCGAAGATAAGAACTGGACTGCAAAGCAGGATGCCCGTTATATCAGTCCTTTGGTAGGCCTGCCCGGTTATCGTCATACAGTTGGCATTGGAAGAACATGGCACTTTCTTACTATTCCCTTCTTTATTTTAAATGGGGTAATTTTTATTTTCCTTTTACTTTATACGAATCAATGGATGCGTTTGGTGCCCACCTCCTGGCAGATAATACCCGATAGCTGGTATGTTTTTGTACATTACGCCACTTTTAATATGCCCATTGAACCGAATGGATTTTACCATTTTAATGCCTTGCAACAGCTTTCCTATTTCGCAGTCATATTTCTACTGGCGCCATTGGCAATGTTAACAGGTCTGGCCATGTCGCCTGCTATTGACAGCCGCTTCCCCTGGTATCCTAAATTATTTTTCAATCGCCAGACGGCACGTTCTTTCCATTTTCTAATCATGTTCGCTTACGTAATTTTCATCATCGTGCACGTAGCACTTGTAGCCTTGACAGGATTTAGTAAAAACATGAATCACATCATCCTTAATAAACCGAATGATCCTTCGTCAACAGGGTTATGGATCGGAATAGCCATCATTGTATTTGTAATCTTATTTAATGTATTTGCAAATTGGGCTTCATGGCGAATACCCCGGGCGCTTCAATATTGGGAGAAAAAAATAAATGAATCTTTATGGCTTATTTCCATTAATAAATTCAAACCTGTAATTTATTACACAAAAAAAGACATCACCTCTTATTTCTGGCCTAACGGAAGAATGCCTGATTCCAAAGAATGGAAAGATCTTGCAGCAAATGATTTTAAAGATTATAAACTTAAGATTGACGGCATGGTTAAAAATCCTGTTGAACTTTCGCTGGATGATTTGAAAAAAATGAACAAAGCAGATACCATTACCATGCATTCGTGTATACAAGGCTGGACTGGAATTGCACATTGGGCCGGTATCCCAATCAGTAAAATTGTAGAATTGGTAAAACCGGATCCTGAAGCAACCATTGTAGTCTTTTACTCTTTTGGTGATGGTATATATGGTGGGGTTTATTATGATACACAAACATTAGACAACTGCCTCAAACCTGAATCTATATTAGCCTGGGAAATGAATTATGAATCGTTGCCCTTAATCCATGGTGCACCATTGAGATTGCGCGTCGAAAATCAGTTGGGATTTAAAATGGTTAAGTGGATCAGCGCAATTAAGTTTGTAAAGACGTATGAAGATATTGGGAAAGGATATGGTGGCAAGAATGAAGATGATGAATATTTTGATATACTGGCAAATACATAATTTGTATATCAGGAAGAGGTCATAGTAACTTTTTTTAATTATCTGTGAGGTTCCTGAATACCTTATCATTAATCTTCTTCCTCTTCCTTTATAATTTCTATTCCCAGGCTGATGATTTGCTCTAACTCCGCCAATTCATTTTTTACATTATCAAAATTTT
>JBBSSE010000015.1:0-16431 GCA_038242375.1 Chitinophagales bacterium | reverse complement strand
TACTGTTATCCATTTCCTGAAGGATAATGGACAAATTGAAAAAGTGATTTTTGTATGTTTTGACGATGAAAATTATTCCCTTTTAATTAATATTCTTTCTACAAAATAATCCCAATAATTATGAATAAAAACGAAGAGAAATATAAAGTAGTCATTCAATTATCCGGCAATGATCCTAAACTTCAAAAAGCGACTATTGGCCAGGTGAATAATATTTTAAAAGCCCTGGAAAATATCAACATAGAAGTAGTGACACATAGCCATGGGATTGAAATGCTTTTCAAAAATTCACTTCTAAAAAACAACCTGGATCAGTTGCATCAAAGTGGTGTGGCATTCCTCGTTTGCCAAAATGCGATGGCAGCTCAAAACATTGAAAAAGATTCTTTACTTTCATTTGCCGGGATAATTCCATCCGCAGTAACGCATCTAATTGTGCGGCAGGCAGAGGGTTGGAGTTATTTAAGAATGAGCTAATCGGACCAATTTTCCATTTGAACTATTTCAACCGGAAAACAAATTATTTTATATTACATTTGATAAAACCCTTTTACATGAAGAAAATTACATGGTATTTCCTTTCTTTTTCTTTGCTATTTAATACCGTAGCTTTTGCTCAAAAGAGTAAATCAAAAAAATCTCCCATAAAATATATCGATCCGGCAAATATCGATAACTCCATTAAACCGGGAGACAATTTCTATTTATACGCCAACGGCACCTGGTTAAAAAATAACCCTGTGCCTTCCTCCAAAACCCGCTGGGGAAGTTTTGAAAAATTAGCAGAAAGATCTTCAGAAAGATTGAGAGAATTGGCGGAAGACGCGGCTAAAAACAGATCAAAAAATTCAGTTGCCCAACGTGTAGGCGATTTTTATACCAGTGGCATGGATAGTTCCCGGATTGAAAAGGAAGGGTTCACGCCGATCAAAGCCTATTTAGATAAAATAAACGCGATCAGTTCGAAGGACCAGGTATTAGATGCAATAGCTACAATGCGTGAAACGGGTGCCGGAAGTCCATTATTTGGATTTTACGTTGGCCAGGATAGTAAAGATGTGAATGTTTACATTCCAAATTTATCACAAGGAGGCACTACCCTGCCTGACAGGGATTATTATATCAGTGATAACGCCAGGATGAAATCTATCCGGAATGAATATCAGAGCTATATGACGGATATGTTTAAACTTGTAGGTGATAACGCGCAATTGGCAAATCAGAAAGCTTCAGCAATTCTGGCGCTTGAAACCGCCCTTGCTAAAGTACAGATGAGCAGGGTGGAAATGAGGAATCCAAAGAAAACCTATAACAAATTTTCAATGGCAGATTTTAGTAAAGAGACCCCCGGATTTAATTGGACAACACTTGTAAAAACAATGAAAGTCAACGGGGCGGACAGTATATTAGTCAATAACCCTGATTTTTTCAAAGCTGCAGATGCGTTGTTTACAGCAGTACCGCTGGAAATATGGAAGGCGTACCTTGAATGGTCAGTAATAAAATCTTCTGCTTCTTTTCTTAGCAGCGATTTTGTAAACCGCCAATTTGCCTTTGAAAAAGTATTAACCGGTCAGAAAGAAATGACCCCAAGATGGCAGCGGGTAAGTAATCTGACCGATCGCAGCCTGGGCGAATTGATCGGTCAATTATATGTAGAAAAATATTTTACGCAGGCAGCAAAGGACAGGATGCTGGCACTGGTTAAAAATGTGCAGGAAACATTTGCAGATAGAATCGAACGCCTTGATTGGATGAGCGATTCCACCAAGAAACAGGCATTGTTAAAATTACATGCTATCGTAAATAAGATCGGCTTCCCGGATAAATGGGAAACCTATTCGGGTGTTGTAATCAACCCGGATAATTTTTATGGAAACATGCAAAGCATTGCTGAATTCCGCTATAATAAAATGGTCAACAGAATGGGCCAACCCGTTGATAAAACCGAATGGGGAATGACCCCGCCAACTATCAACGCGTACTATAATCCAAGCAATAATGAAATCGCTTTCCCTGCGGGAATTTTACAATTCCCTTTCTTTGACTTTGGGGCAGATGATGCAGTAAATTATGGCGGGGCTGCAGCAGTTATTGGACATGAATTAACGCATGGCTTTGACGACCAGGGACGCCAATATGCAGCAAATGGAAATCTGCAAGATTGGTGGACAGAATCCGATGCAACAAAATTTAATGCCCTTGCTCAAAAGGTGGTTGATCAGTACAACGGATATACAGTTAATGATTCCCTTCACGTAAATGGTAAATTAACTTTAGGAGAAAACCTGGCAGACCTTGGAGGGTTGAATATTGCTTACGAAGCATTTAAAAAAACTCCGGAGGGGAAGAGTGATAAAAAAATAGATGGGTTCACACCTGACCAACGTTTTTTCTTAAGCTGGGCGCAGGTTTGGAGTGCCAATATTTTACCCGAAGCAGCAGCTCAACGGATCTTAACGGACTCACATTCTCCTTCTATGTACAGAACAAACGGACCACTGATCAATATGGATAGCTGGTATAAAGCATTTGATGTAAAACCAGGTGATAAAATGTATAAGCCGGAAAGTGAGCGGATTAAGATATGGTGAGGAGATGGATGTAGGTAGTAGGTGTTAGGTTGTAGGTGTCAGGTTGAATGCTGCGCGCTGAATACTTCGTGTTGAATGCTGCGTGTTGAATTCGCAACCCCAAACCCCGAACCCCGAACTCCGAACTCATCTACAAACTAAAAACTAAAAACTAATAATACGGACTCACCATTAAATAAATGATCACGCCGGTTATGGCCACATAAAACCAGACCGGCCACGTGATTCTTGCCAGTTTTTTATGTTTTTCATAATTACCGGAAAGCGCGCGGTAAGCCGTAAATAAAATGAATGGCAGAATAATACCTGCAAGTGGAATATGCGTGAGTAAAATGAAGTAATAAAAATAACGCATCTTCCCGACCAACTCCTTTTCATCCAGGCTTAGAACTCCGTCGCCATTTACATCGCCAAATTTTGTATCACCGGTAGTTAAATGATGGCAGACATAAGAAACCAAAAACAGGATGGACAATATGATCGCTCCGATCATTAATTTTTTATGCAGATGATATTTTTTCGATTTTACGGCTAAAAGTGCTGCTACCAGAAGAACGGATACACAGGAATTAATAATCGCATTTGCTGCAGCAAAATAGTGTGAATCAAATCCTACGTTAATATCGAGTTTTATCCTGGAAAGTGCTGCAATTGCTAAAAAGACAATAATGGAAACAATCCAAATAAAAAGTCTTGCTTTTTTATCGTTTTGAGGCAGTATTGGTTTTGGAAAAGATTCTCCGGAATTAGGCATCATAGGTTTACTTTGGGGTATAGGCATTGTTGATCAACTGATTAAAAAAATCTTTAAAGGATTTCTTCTTGTTTTTTTCAAGCATTAAAAGAGGAATATCCCGGACCAGTCTTGACAAGGCGATAGAATCCAACCCATTATACCATCCCCTGATAACACGATTCTTATCAAGGAGAAAGAAATTCTCTGTATGTACAAAAGCTGTATCCACATTTACATCCGCCACACTTGCTTTTATTTCTGTGAAGGCAAAATCATAAATGCTGTCTCTATCGCCGGTTACAACCCACCAATTATCCGGGTTTACATGAAACTTTTCTGCCCAGTGACGAAGCTGAGGCACTGAATCATGCTTTGGATCTACTGACATGGAAATAAACTGAACGATGGAATCATTTTGAGGAAAAGAATTTTGCAATCTTTTCATAGATGCTCCCAATTTTGGACAAATAGTCGGGCAGCGCGTAAAGAAAAAGCTGAGAACAATTATCTTTCCATCGAGATCATCCAGAGACACGTGCTGATTCAATTGATTCGTTAATTGGATATTCTTAACCTTGTGCCATACTGTGTCATAGGTTGTTTCCCCATTTTTCTCTGTCGATTTTACATCATCATAAAAATATCGCCGGGGCATAACAACATCTCTTTGGGCGTAGTAACTTAATAATAAATAACCTGTTAGTGGTAAAAGAATCGCAATGGCTAATGCGAGTAATGCTTTCTTGCTCATTAATTGATTTTTCTAAATGCAAAATTAGCCATTGCGACCCGCAATGGCTAATTTTTAAGTGTGGTAAAGCGTCAAAAATCATCCTATAGAGATTCTTTGGCAAACCTTTATATTTCTTTACTCAGGATCTCTCCTAATCAAGTCCTTTAATTGTCTTCTCAACAGGAGGTTTACCGGATGGCCCTCCATGTGTGTTATTTTGTTCAATGTATATTCTGGAACCTGCATCTGTATTTCTAAGGTTTTTAAAACTATTCCCGTCCCAGAGGAAAGCGGTAATAAACCAAATGAATAAGGTAGCAGGAATCGCTAATGAAAGCATCATAGTACGTACTTCATCGCCTAAATGCATGAATATAGAAATAATATAAAATGCTTTGGCAAATGTAAGAATGGTAATAACTCCTTTAATAAATAAGATTACCCAGTAAGAAACCACCCCCATTTCAAGGAAATATATGGTTAAACCCAGGGCAAGCTCTATCACGGTTAAGACAGCTAATATCCAAAAGGCTTTCCAGATCTTCTTTACGTGTGCTTTATCTTCTTCTTCATTAATAACGAGTGTTGCAGATTGTGCCGACATAATTTTTATTTAAAAAATTTATTAAAAATATTTTTGATTATAAAACAGTTCCGTATATTATCCTGTTAGGGTTTTAGAAATTAGATCAGATAGAATGCAAGGAATACAAATACCCAAACTAAATCTACAAAGTGCCAATACAGACCGATCTTTTCAACCATCTCATAATGGCCTCTCTTATGGAACACGCCTTTTCTCGTATTAAAATAAGTAAGGATTAATAAGAAAACACCGATGGAAACGTGGAAACCATGGAATCCCGTGATACCAAAGAAGTATCCCCCAAATGCTACAGGACCGGGTGTGGCTACCATAGCGCCTTCAAACATTACTTTAGGACCAAAAGGATTATGAGCAGTGGTTGTATTCCAATGCTCGATCACACCATCTACCAAAACAGGCGTATTACTTGTAAGAAGATGATGCCACTCCCAGGCCTGACAACCAAGGAAGCATAGACCACCAATAATGGTCAGCAAAAGCCATTTTTCAACACCTGCCTTGTTCATTTTACGCCCCTCATTTACAGCCAGAACCATTGTTACAGAACTGAAGATCAGAATGAAAGTCATTACGCTAACAAAAGCCAACGGAAGACTCGCATGTCCCATGAATGGAAAGGAGTTAAAAACATAGTTATGATCTACCCAGAAGTTTTGGCTAAAACGAATGGAACCATAAGAAATTAAGAACGCACCAAATGTGAAGGAATCGCTCAATAAGAAATACCACATCATGAGTTTTCCATAACTCACATTGAACGGACTTTTGCCCCCCGTCCACTTATTTGCTTTGGATTGTGTAAGTGCTGTTTCCATTATACTACGTTAAAAGGTTATTATAAAAATAAAATTAAAATTAACTATTCAAGGTTGATCCGGCAATTTAAAATTACTTCACCATCACAAGAAAGATCAAAAGATATATCCATAAAAAGTCCACAAAATGCCAATAAGTACTCATCAAATCAATCGGCACAGATGTATAGACTTTTCTTTTCTTACTGTATGCTTTACCTAAAACAAAACACATAGCTATAATACCACCTACTATATGCAAAGCATGTAAACCAACAATGACATATAAAAAAGAGAAGGCAACATTTCTTGTCAGAGTAATTCCCCTATCCCACAATTCAGTAAATCCAATATACTGCATCAGTACAAAAAGAACTCCTAAAACAAGCGTGGTTATCAACCAATTTTTATAAGCGCCCATCTGTCTGTTCTGAAATGCTTTTTGACTAAGCATAATGGTTACACTACTTAGAACAATTACGCCCGTAGAGTACCAGAAAATAAGCGGAAGATCAAATGAAATCCAATTCCCCTGACTTCTTTTTACAATAAATGCACTGCTAAAAGCGGCAAACATCATTACGATACTTGCTAGCCCTACCCATAAATTATATTTAAGGGGATGCAATTTTTCTTTTTTCTCTTTCATCACAGCAATCATAATTAATTATCTTTTAAGTTCTTTCAATCTGATTAAAAAAACGGTTATGTAACAGGAATTGTTGGCACTTTATCAAATAACAGGGCAAGAAAAACGATCATAAGGTAAAAATAAGAACTAAACATCACCATCCTCGCTGCGCCGGCATTCATTTTTATTAACAGCATCACACTTACATACACCATCCATAAGTTACACCCCAACAATATCCACAACGACGTTTCGCCACTAATACCAAAATAATATGGAAGCATTCCAATCGGCACCATCAGGGTTGAATAAATAATTGATTGTACCGCTGTAAACTTCGTAGTTCCTTCTTTACTTGGCAATAATTTAAATCCCGCTCTATCGTAATCCTTATGTGCTAACCAGGCAATGGCCCAAAAATGTGGAAACTGCCAGATAAACTGAATAGCAAATAAAACGTATCCGCCAATATTTGAAAAGACTGCCACTTCACCACTTGCCAGTGTTACATTAAACTCTGCAAAAGGATTGATATAGCCTGTAGCGGCTATCCATCCAATCAGACAAGGCAATGCACCAGGAAAAGCTCCAACCAACACGGAAATAGAATTCACTGTTTTTAAGGGTGTATAAATAAACCCGTATAAAAATAAACTGATCAGGCCGATCAACGCACTTTCGAAATTAAAGATCTGCCACATCATCAGGATGCCGATGCTACCTGTAATAGCCGCAAACGTATATCCTTCCTTTTCAGTCATTCTTCCCGCCGCAACCGGTCTGTTAGCAGTTCGCTTCATTAATGCATCTGTATCTTTCTCAGCAGTTTGATTAATGGCATTTGCTGACCCGGTAATAAGCATACCTGCAACGAATAAAAGAAATACGTTGTAGAAATTAAAGGTAACATTTGGCGCTAACAGATAACACACCACACTACTAAAAACCACCAGGAAGCTAAGCGTAAATTTTATTAAAATAAAATAGTCTTTCGCCTTACTTGCCAGTGTGTAAGAAGTTGATTGTTGTGGAACCATTAGTGTCTTTCCCATTTATAATACTCTATGTTGAAAAGCCCTGTTTTACCAGGGCTTTTTTTTAGAAAATTCTATTTTTTAATTAAGCCTGTTAAATTATATTTTAGCTTGCGCTTTCATCTGCACCTATAGGTTCTGACTGAGGAATAAAGTCTCTGTCATCCTTACTGTAATCATATGCCCAGCGATGAACCTCAGGAATTTCACCATCCCAGTTTCCGTGACCAGGATTTACCGGTGTTGTCCACTCAAGCGTTGTTGAATGCCATGGATTTTTAGTCTTTTCTGTAACTTTTCTGCCTTTAAACATGGAATAGAAGAAGTTGAAAATAAACAAGAACTGAGTAAAGAATACAATAATAGCAACGACACTAATAAATTCATTTAGTCCATGGAACATCTTAAATGATTCCCAGTTGCTAAAGTCATAATAACGACGGGGCATACCTGCCAGTCCTTCATAATGCATAGGCCAGAAGATCAGGTAAGCACCAATCATGGTAATCCAGAAATGAACATACGCAAGCGTATTATTCATAAACCTTCCAAACATTTTCGGATACCAGTGATAAATACCAGCAAACATTCCGAACATAGAGGCCACACCCATTACAAGGTGGAAATGCGCAATTACAAAATAAGTATCATGAACATGCATATCTATTGCTGAGTTACCTAACCAGATACCTGTTAGTCCTCCGGAAATAAATAAACTTACGAATCCGATTGCAAAAAGCATCGCCGGAGTAAAGATGATATTCCCTTTCCACAAAGTGGTGAGCCAGTTAAATACTTTAATAGCAGAAGGAACCGCGATTAATAGGGTGAACAGTACAAATACAGACCCAAGGAATGGATTCATACCGGTTACAAACATATGATGCGCCCAAACGAGGAAGGATAAGGAAGAAATCGCGAAGAATGAAGCTACCATTGCCATATAACCAAATATAGGTTTACGCGCATTTGTAGAAATCACCTCAGAAGTAATACCCATCGCCGGCAAGGCAATAATATATACCTCCGGATGTCCAAGGAACCAAAATAAATGCTGGAACAATATTGGACTTCCACCTTCATTAGGCAATATTTTTCCGGCAATATATATATCACTCAAGAAAAAACTCGTACCCAAATGTCGATCAAACATCAATAACACAACAGCCGATAAAAGTACCGGGAAGGTGAGAATTCCTAGTACAGCCGTAAAGAAGAATGCCCAGATTGTCAGAGGCAATCTTGTCATATACATGCCTTTTGTACGCATATTCAAAATCGTGGTCACATAATTAAGACCACCCAAAAGTGTGGATATAATAAACAGGAAGATACTTATCAGCCAAAGATCCATCCCTGTCTTAGATCCATCCATCGCATCTCCTAAAGCACTTAACGGAGGATAAATCGTCCATCCGCCTGATGCAGGTCCTGTCTGTACGAATAAAGAGGAGAACATTACAACAGAAGAAGCAAAGAAAAACCAGTATGAAAGCATATTCAGGAAAGGCGAAGCCATATCCCTGGCTCCGATCTGCAATGGAATAAGATAATTGGAAAAAGTTCCGCTTAAACCGGCAGTAAGTACAAAGAACACAAGAATAGTTCCGTGCATCGTTACAAGTGCATAGTAAAACTCCTGGTCAAGTCGTCCACCTTTCGCCCAACGTCCCAGAATATCTTCTAAAAAAGGAAACGTGGATTCCGGATAACCAAGTTGTAACCGGAATAAAACGGAAAAAAGCCCTCCGATAACCGCCCAGATGATACCTGTGATCAAAAACTGCCTGGAGATCATTTTATGATCCTGGCTAAATATATATTTGGTAATAAAAGACTCTTTATGATGGCCGCCGTGTGATCCATGCCCAAGGTCGTGCACCACCAATGGTTCTTCGTGCAAAACTTCTTCGTTATTCATAATGATATATTTTAAAGTGCCTAAGGCTTTTTTTTATTAATGAGTGTGGTTATCGAGAGCAACTGGATTCAAAGAATCAGCAGGCCCCTGGGTAATAAATTCCTTTGCCTTAATGTATTCCGGTCTTTGTTTGACCATGTATTCTCTGTATTCCTTTGGTGTTACCACCTCTATTACTCCCCGCATGGTAAAGTGTCCTTTTCCGCACATCTGATCGCAGGCTATTTCATACACAAAATCTGGATTTCCGGTTTTCACTTTCATTTCCGTAGTAGTGTATATTGGTGTAAACCAAAGAGTGGTCGGAGTTCCGGGTACAGCATCCATCTTCATTCTAAACGCAGGTAATCCTACGTCATGAATAACATCCTGGGAGTTAATAACCAATTTAACAGGTTTGTTTACTTCCACATACATTGTAGTAGCGACATGTATATCATCATGGCTGGCAGCATCGGACCAATCAACACCCAGAGAATTATTTTTAGCTGGATCAGTTAGTTTATAATTCTTCTTACCAAAAATCCCGTCCTTTCCCGGGTACCTTATTTCCCACCCAAACTGGTGACCGGTAATTTCAACTACTTGCGCATTCTTAGGTGCATCAGAAGTAAAAATAAACCAGTATTTCAATCCATAAACTACCAATATGGTTAATACAATGGCGGGAATACCTGTCCATATTAATTCCAGCTTATTATTATGCGCGTAGAATAAGGCTTTACGCTTATCATTATGCTGATATTTAAATGCAAACCAGAATAATAGAATTTGGGTAATAAAGAATACAGAACCTGTTACGATGATCGTCATCCAAATCATTCTATCGATGTTCTGCCCTTCAATGGAAGCAGCTCCGTGATCCAGTGTGGACAAGGGGTAATATAATTTATTACACCACCATACCCCGATCAACCCGAGTATCAAAAAGCCAATCATCAAAAATCCATTGACCTTATTGTCTTGTTTCTTGGACCTCTCTTCCCCTTTAAGCACACTAACGTATTCACTTGCTTTGGAGATTTGAAAAATCACCAGAAAAATAAGGACAACAATGGCAATTAAAAAAAAGTTATTCATGCTTCTTATTTTTTCCCCACCTAAGGATTTTAAAAATTAAACTCTATTCGAAAATATACACCTGGAATTTCCTATCCTAACACCGGATATAAAAATTAGTATTTTAATTCAATCATCACTTCAATTCCAAAGGTACAAATTTTGACCTGCTGAAAGAGTCGTATCTGCTGTAGAATTATGCGTGGTGAATAATACTTTCTTTTAAGAAAGGATTATTTTTTGCTGTCATTGGGGTCTTCTCTGCGAACCTATTCACTCCCCACATGATGACTCCGACAAATCCTAATGGAATACCAAACTCAAACCAGCTAAGATGAGCGTTACCACCAACAGCTGTTCCCGGCATAACCATCTGATAGAAATCTATCCAATGACCGAAGATAATTACAATACACATAAACGTAACAATGGTATAATTTCTTTTGGTCGCTTTTTTCATAAATATTAATATCGGAGCCACGAAATTCAGTACGAGGTTGAGGTAAAACAATCCTCTGTAAGGCCCTTGCATTCTTACTTTAAAATAAACTGTTTCTTCCGGGATATTTGCATACCAGATCAGCATAAATTGCGAAAACCACAAGTATGTCCAGAAGATGGAAAATGCGAACATAAATTTACCCAAATCCTGTATATGTTCTTGCGTAACATAAGGAAGTACGCCGCGGTTTTTAAAGTAGATCACAAATATAGTCATGAGCGCAATACCCGCTACAAACGTACTTGCAAAAGTATACCAGCTATACATGGTGCTATACCAATGAGGATCAATGCTCATCAACCAAAGCCATGGCATGATTGAACCTACACTCAATAAATATAAAACAATAAAATAAGCGGAATAACCAAAATTCTTTTTCAGAAACTTTCTGGAAGTCTCAGCATCCATTGGACCGGCTGAATCACTTTCCAAACTTAATTGATTCAACTTTTTTGTAAGCAATGTCCAAAGACCGATTACAATGATGGATGCACCCAAAAAAACATAGGGATTAAGAAATCCGGATTTGTGTTTTAAAATATGATCATGTGCTACTGCTTCAGTATCCAGCCAATGATAAATATCATGGCGTCCACCCAACACAATAGCGAACAAAACGATAAGCGTAATAATTCCCATAACAGGAATAAGCGAAGAAATTGCTTCTGATACTCTTCGGAAAGATGCCTGCCATCCACCCATTGCCAAAGTAGAAATGGAAATGAAAAGAGTACCAATGTTTACCAGCATTAGCCAAAATAAACTATTTTGAAGCAGCACGGCCCAAAACCTTGTGCTTACACTGTTATCCCCATGCGACCCTGCAAATGGATTTAATAATATAAAGCCTAAAATAAGAGTCAGCAATCCGGCAATCATCAAACCGACTGACCACTTTTTATATCCTGCCGGTGTTACGTACTGATTGTTCATTCAAAAATATTTTTAAATATTAAAAGGTCTAATTTTATTGTTGTTGTGTTGTATCTTTTGTCGTCGTGTTACTTCCTGCCGCCGTTGAATCAGCTTTAGTTGAAACAGCTTTAGTTGAATCAGCTTTAGTTGAATCAGTCGCAGGACCTGCTACATCCGCAGGATCAGTCGTTCCCAACTGAACCGATTTTACATAGTGAATCACCTGCCATCTTTGTTTGCGGGTTAATTGTGATGCATAACTACCCATATTCCCTTTGCCATAAGTGATTGAGTGGAACATGGTTCCTTCCGGCATATCTACATATTGCTTTAAAGTAAGATTGGCAATAGCCGGAATTTTTCCACCCGTACCAAGAGGACCTTGCGCATCCATTTTTGCACCATGGCAAATTCCGCAATTAATATTATAGTGACGGGCCGCTTCTGCCAGTTCAGCTTTATTTAGAGCTGGTACCGGATTTTGAATAGTCGCACTCATTTTATACCCATTTGAATCGTTAGGTAAAGGGTAAGGAAATAATTCGCCCCTTTTTATTGTTCCTTCTACCGGAGCAGGGATATAACTAATATTCTTTTCAGCAAGATCATTTGCTGCATACGCCTCATAGGCACGGCTATAAGCCATATCCGGCATATAAATCCTTCCCGGATCGCGCTTACTGCTGCAGCCGGTTGTAAACAGACCAGCAACAATGACCATCAACGTAACTATTTTCAATTTTTTCATAACCTAAATAATAACCGGTTTAAATATTTTTGTTTTCGTACAATTCTTTAAAACGAAATTATACTGCAAATTCTTCTGTTCTATATAATTTCTGTTCCTTATCATATCGTCCAAACCACCAGCCGGCTTCTGCCACCTGAGTATTAATCTCAATGGCACCATTGGTAGCCAGGAAAGATTTTATTTCTTCTTCATTTGACTTTTCTGTGCATTCTATTACCATTACAAAAGCATCGTCTGTAGCTCTTGGGCTAAAATGATGCTTCTTTACTCCGGGCATCATTTGGTTCAGATAGCAGAAGGTCATAACCATTCCTACAGCAGAGAACAAAACTGTTAACTCAAAAGCAATCGGGATAAATGCCGGTAATGGAAAATGTGGTTTACCACCAATGTTCAAAGGCCAGTCTGTTGTAAATATCCATCCCATACCTCCTATGGCTGTTGTAAGACCCAGAATACCATAAATAAAACCCATCGTATGTAAACTGGTTTCTCTCAATCCCATCGCATAATCCAGTCCATGCACCGGATAAGGTGTATAAACATCATGAAGCTTATAGCCCGCCCTTCTCACATTTTTAACAGCGGGAAACAAAACATCTTCATCCTCAAAACTGCCAACTATAAATTTTTTAATCATCTTAGAAACTTTAATATTACGCTCCCGGGGGAGAATTAATTTATTTTTTTATTAATGATGTCCTTTTTCTATTTCATCAATATAGAATTTGTCCGAATCCATTCTTTCTATATCCGTCATTTTCGCTTTATAATTCTCACCACTTGTTTTCAGTATGTGCTTAATCTCCGCTACAGCAATTACGGGGAAATATTTAGAAAATAAGAAATAGCAGGTAAAGAATAAACCAAAGGTTCCAAGGAAGAATCCGATCTCCCAGATACTTGGGCTATAATAAGTAGGCCAGGAAGAAGGAAGATAATCACGGAAAATAGATGTGGCGATAATTACAAAACGCTCAAACCACATTCCTACGTTGATCAACACAGACATAAAGAATGTGAACAATACGTTTCTTCTCAATTTTCTTGACCAGAATAATTGCGGAGAAACCACGTTACAGAACATCATTCCATAATATGCCCATCCGTATGGGCTGAAAATATTTACTCTTGTTTCTCTGAAAGCGTACCACTCATAAGGGTTACCACTATACCAGGCCACGAATAATTCTGTTAAATAAGCACAACCAACGATAGACCCTGTCACTACAATTACCTTATTCATTGCTTCAATGTGCCCAATAGTAATATAATCTTCAAATTTTAGCACCTTCCTCGTAATGATCAATAAGGATTGTACCATTGCAAAACCGGAGAATACTGCACCTGCCACAAAATAAGGAGGGAAAATAGTAGTATGCCAACCCGGAACTACAGATGTCGCAAAGTCAAAAGATACAATCGTGTGTACAGATAGTACAAGAGGCGTAGCTAAACCAGCTAATACAAGGGCAAGACTTTCCTGGCGTTGCCAATGCTTTGTACTTCCTGTCCAGCCAAAAGAAGCCAATCCGTAAAGCATCTTTCTTGTTTTGGTTTTAGCCCTGTCACGGATGGTTGCAAAATCCGGCAGTAAACCTGTGTACCAGAATAATAAGGAAACACTAAAATAAGTCGATATCGCAAATACGTCCCAAAGAAGGGCGGAGTTAAAGTTAGGCCACAATGGTCCGCGGGTATTTGGATAAGGCATTACAAAAAACGCCAGCCAAACACGACCCATGTGGAATATAGGAAACTGACCGGCACAAATTACAGCGAAAATAGTCATCGCCTCAGCTGCCCTGTTTACCCCTGTTCTCCATCCTTGTCTGAATAGTAACAAGATAGCAGAAATCAATGTTCCCGCATGACCGATACCAATCCACCAAACAAAGTTGGTAATATCCCAACCCCAACCTACAGTGCGGTTAAGATTCCACTCTCCTACACCATATACCACCTCCCTGTACACTGAGTAAACCCCAAAGGCCAATAAGCAGAGGGCAATAACCATCCCGATATACCACAACCTTGTGGGCTTGGCTTCTACCGGACCAATAATATCTACCGTTATCTGGTGATAATTTTTATCCCCACTAACTAATGGCTCCCTTAGTTCCGATTCATACTTTAATAATGACATACTGTTTTTAGCTTTTTTTGCTACAGGCTGTATCTGTAACCTATTAATTTATCCGTTCTGAAAAATATTATGCTTCCTTGCTTCCTACTTCTCTTTCTGTATTTCTAACTTTAGCGAGGTAGTTAATATTGCTTAATACGTGTAATTGCTCAAGTACATAGAACTTACGATGCGTTTGTTCCTCATGCCTGATTTTTGAAACTCTGCTCTCTTTGTCATTTACATTACCAAAACTAATGGCATGTGTAGGACATGATTGCATACAGGCGGTTTTCACTTCACCGTCTTTTAATGGACGGTTCTCTTGTTTTGCATGTAATTTACCATCCTGTAAACGTTGAACACAGAAAGTACATTTCTCCATAACACCTCTTGACCTTACAGTTACATCCGGATTCAATACCATGCGGGTGAGATCATCCTGAAGATCCATGGTTGCATCAGAGATATAATCTTTTTGATTATTAGGGAAACTATCTGCTCCGTTGTAATCTGCCCAGTTGAAACGACGTACTTTATACGGACAATTGTTCGCGCAATATCTTGTTCCGATACAACGGTTATAGATCATTTGGTTCAAGCCTTCACTACTATGGTTTGTAGCAGATACCGGGCAAACGTTTTCACATGGCGCATTGTCGCAATGCTGACATAACATCGGTTGAAAAATAATATCGGGATTTTTGGTGTCCCCGGTATAATAACGATCGATTCTTAGCCATTGCATATCATGGAACCGGGAAACTTCCCGCTTGCCTACAGTGGATATATTATTTTCAGCAACACAAGCCACCGTACAGGCACTACATCCGATACAAGTATTCAGATCGATGCTCATTCCCCATTTGATACCTGGTTTATCGAAGGTGGGAAACATAGTTGCATCACGTGCAAAGTCCTCACCATACGCACTTAACTCTTCTTTTTCTTCCCTATTAATACTTTCAGGATCAGCTTTAAAATCTTTCAGCGTAATTTCCTTAACAATAGGTCTTCCTTCGGTTATATTATGTGTTTGAGATTGTGCTATCGGATATACTTTCGATAATTTCTCAACACTTGTAATTGTATTATTATAAACAATAGAACTTCCAACAAGAGTGGCCATCGGATAGGCATTTAGTCCTACACCATTTGCGGCGGCACCAATAAATTCTTTTGTTTTACTTGGATCATTGCTCTGACGGCCATATCCTACGGCAACAGCAATTACATCCGGATGGGTTCCCGGAATTATTAGCACGGGTAATTCCAGAGATTTGCCATTCGATGTTATTTTCATCATCGGCTTATCCGGATGAATTTCATATTTGTCGGCGTGACGATAATTAAAGATATCTATTCCAAATAAGGATAATCCTAATTCAGGAGAGATCATTGCATAGTTGTCCCATGTTGCTTTTGTAATAGGATCGCTTACTTCCTGTAACCAGGCATTATTTGCACGGCTTCCTGTACCGATGGACACTTTTTGATAAAGAACCAATTCTTTATCACCACCTTTTACACTACTTATTTTAGAGGCAGCATCGGAAACATTACCTGTAAAGGTTGTTCCGCCGGAAGACAATGTGGTCGTAGTTGCTACTGCAGAACCTGTCTTTAATGAATCTGAAACAGACGTTGTAGTCATGCTTGCGGCTGCAGTAATTGCAGAGGCAAAAGCATTGGTAGAAGTAGATCTTAGTTTTGAATTCTCAATAATTCCATCCTGTAGAAACTGCTGATATTGAGTAATACCTCCCAATTTCGAAGTCCAGAAATTCACAAAGTAGCCTGCATAATCCTGCGGGTTTCCTGTCAATTTTAAAAGAGAATCCTCAAATTGACGCGTTTTAAATAACGGATGAATTAACGGTTGTATCACGCTCACATATCCATTCTGTAATTCAGCATCACCCCAGGTTTCAAGCCAATGGTGTGAAGGAACTACATATTTGCACAGTTCAGTTGTTTCGTCCATTTTCTCACTGAAAGATAATGTGAAAGGACATTTTTTAACTCCTTC